>NZ_PISP01000002.1:300000-529227 GCF_002834295.1 Rhodohalobacter barkolensis
CCTTCGTTTGTGATGAGTAACAGTTTTACCAACCAAACGATCGCTCAGATTGCACTTTGGAATCGTCCGGAGGAGTTTGAGCCGGGTGTACACGTTCTGCCAAAATCACTGGACGAGAAAGTAGCACGACTGCACCTATCCAAGATTGGAGTGGAGCTTGAAACACTGACTGAAGAGCAATCAGAATATATCGGTGTACCGATCAAAGGACCTTATAAGTCTGATCAGTACCGATACTAGGAAGTAAATCTTTCTGACTGTTAAAAAGGCATGGGTGAATAACTCATGCCTTTTTTGTTTTTAACAGCTTGGGATAAGGTTTGAATACCAAAAGTGTCCCCCTTCGAAGGGGGAAACCTTGTTTTCAATTTTAGATAGTTTTCACTGAACGAAGAACCATAAAAAAACCGCCATGCTCTTTCGGATATGACGGTGGATCTAACCTAAACTTCTGGGTTTAGTTTTTAGTAAACTGAACATTCAGATTCAGTTTTACTTCATCCGAAACAACTACGCTTCCGGCTTCCGTAACTGCGCTCCAGGTCAAGCCGAACTCTTTTCGGTTGATTTTGCCGGTCACTTCAAATCCGGCTTTAGTATTTCCATATGGATCAACCACGGTTCCGCCATACTCTGCATCGAGCTCTACCTGTTTGATATGATCACGAATGGTCAGATCGCCTATCAGTTTGTACTCACCGTCGCCGGTTTTCTTAAATGAAGTGGACTCAAATTTCATTTTTGGATATTCGGAGGCATTAAAGAAATCATCAGACTTAAGGTGATTATCGCGATCTTCGTTGCCGGTTTCAATGCTATCTATTGACGTTTCAAAGGTGATTTTTGCATCTTCAAAATCGTCATTATCCGTCTCAACTGTGGCATCAAACTCTTTGAACTTTCCGGTTACAGTTGAAATGACCAGGTGCTTTACTTTAAATGTTATCTCAGAGTGAGCCGTGTCGATGGTCCATTTGGTTAGTGTGTCAGTACTCATGTCTTTTTATTATGATTGATGTGTAATTGTTTAATATTAAACTAAATATAATCCTTGTATGGTTCCCGTTCAAATATTTTATTTTAATATTGAACTAAAAATTCAAAAATATTACCGGCGGGATGCGGGAGGGTTGATTTTATCTGGTGAATCAAAGATAGATAAGGAATTCCCTTAGTGTTTATTCAGTTAATTTTATATATGATGTAATGAGTGGAGACATTTTTGAACAGAAGGGCATAAACCAGTTACAGAGGAGGAGATTATGAGCAATTTGAATAATGGGGAAAGAGAATCTGCACTTCAGGAAAGAGTTAATATTTTGAAAGAGACAGGTTACCGCAGTTTTAATGTCGTATCGGCGAAAAAAAGTGAAAAGTGGGCCGGGGTCAAAGTGGTTGTTAAGAATAAAAAAGGAAGAGAGCTAACTGCCGAGGGAGAAACGATGGATGAGGCTTATGAGAATGTCATTGAGCTGATTGACATCGCAATGGACGATAAAGCCTGAATCAAATTCACTTCGAATAATTTCAAGGAGTTCTCTTATGAAAACATATAAGAAAATTTTAGTGCCAACTGATTTTTCAAAAGGGGCTGAAGCCGCATACGCAATATCACGACAGATAGCCTATAAGTTTGGCGGTAAAACAGACTTTATGCATGTCCTGCCTACCTCAGAATATCTACGGGACAGTTTAAAGAAAGTGCCGGTTGCGGTAGACCCTGAACAAGATGTGATTCCTGAAATTGTTAAAGAGGCAGAGATAAAACTGAAGTCTGTTTTAGAAGAAGTGGATGAAGAGGTTCGCGGGAAAATTCATATCGGGAAAAACAGGAAACCGGCCGATTCCATCATTCATTACTCCAAGGATGAATCTTACGATTTGATTGTTATGGGTGCTAAAGGGGAAGACCGCTCTTTAATGAAAAGAGGCGCGACAACCCTGCGAACGCTAAGAAATTCAAAAATCCCGGTTCTGGCAGTTGATGAAGGAGTTTCACCCGGAGATATCAAACGAATTCTCCTGCCAACGGATTCATCACAACTTTCCCTAACGGCGCTACCGCATGCAGTAGCACTGGCGCATGCATTTGGAGCAGAAATCGCCCTATTCTATGTCATGGAAATGTTTGGCGGTATTACTGAGGAGTCTGATTTTAAACCAGAAGAGCATGAAAAAGAGAAGATTTATGAGCAGCTGATGGTTCGGTTAGAACACTACCTGCAGGACAGAAATCCTGAAGGAATTGAACTGCAAAGGAGTGAAAAGTCATTTCTCGATAGCCTTAAAGCCGGTGTGGGTGCATCAGAAAAATTTATTCCACTTAAAACTGTGGTAATTGCAGGATATTCCGTTCACTATGAAATTGAGAAGTACGCCGAAAAGAATTCAGATCTTGTTGTGATGGCAACCCACGGCCATAGCGGATTTGCACATCTATTTCTGGGATCGATTACGGAGAAAGTGGTTCAAAATCTATCCAAGCCTGTGATGACTACCCGTCCAACAGAAACTGAATTTGAACGGGCTGAAAAAAGCAGTATCGGTATGGTGACGTTCAATCCACTTCCTTAATTAGCTGCTTCACCATTCTGAAAGCGAACCTGTTCGGTTGAATTGATTCTGATTTGAGGAGTTCCTTCATGAATTTGAATATACCCTTCCACACATATATTTCGATTTATATAAAGATCCTCAGGTAAGGTTTGCCATTCTGCGCGATCTTCTCCCCATATCAAACCGGTAAAATGCTGGTTGGGATATTCCTCTCCAAAATTAATAAAGGTAGGTTCACCGTCTATCTGATAAATGGTTTGAACCGAAACGACCTCCCCACAAACTTCAGCATACTTTCCCCGGTGCTCACCGGCTTCATTTGCACTGGTTGTAACTTCAATGTTCTGCTGACGATCCGGTGTAAAAACACGGGATAGAATCAAGCCGGTGAATAGAACGATGATCAGCAGAGGAAGTAACTTCTTCGTGTATTTTCGTAGTTGATTCATCTCTCTTAGTAATCCAATAAATTACACATCTAGTTGATTCTGCATCCATAAAAGAACATCATTCATTACTTTATCGCGATTTATTTCAAGTAGCATTTCGTGCCTGCCCCCGGGATAAATCTTCATGTCTACAGATTCAGCCCCGGATTTTTCCAGTAGCGATTTGAGTTGATGAACTCCCTTTCCCATATTCGAAACGGGATCCTGATCGCCTGAAATCAAAAATATAGGGATCAATTTACTGTAGCCGGCAAATGGTTTGTGCTTCTGAAGGGTTTTCAAGCCACGAAAGAGATCATGATAAAAAGAAGCTGAGTATATAAATCCACAACTGGGATCCTGTACATAGTTGTCAACAATCTCATCATCGCGACTCAACCAGTCGAAGTCTGTGCGATTGGGTTTAAAAGGTTTGTTGTATTTGCCAAATGTGAGATAGTTGATGAGCGGACTCTTCTTTTTAGAACCAAAAATGGATGTAATCATACCAGATAGGATAATTCCAAAATGGAGGAGAAACGGGGGTTTGCCATTACTACCGGAATAGATAATGCCTTGTAGTTGGACAGGGTACAGTTGTATGAATCGCTGGACCAGGAACGAACCCATACTGTGTCCGAGCAAAAAAACCGGAAGCCCAGAGTATTTATGTTCAACAAATTTATATACAGAGTGAATTCCATCAACAAGAGTGTGAAAGGCATCATCAGAATTCACAAAGCCTAATCCGTTTGATGCAGATTTTCCGTGACCCCGATGGTCATGTGCAAGGACAGCGATTCCATGGTCGGTTAAAAATGAGGCGAATTCGTGGTATCGGCCGCCGTGCTCAGCCATTCCGTGAACAACAATGAGAACGCTTTTTGGAGGGGTATCGGGTAGCCAAACAGAACAGTGCAATTCAACACTCTCTGAATCTTTAATCTTAATCGTTTCATTCTTCATAATAATTAAAGTAAAGTGTTTTTCACTTATGCAACAAGCATAGGACAGTAAAAGAGAAAACAGAGTTGAATTCAGTTGTGTAGAAGTGTAAAAACGATTAACTTTGAAATCTGTAAAAATTTGAGATTATTTTTACAGATGCATAGAAATGCGCCCGTAGCTCAACCGGATAGAGCGTCTGACTTCGGATCAGAAGGTTGAGGGTTCGAATCCTTCCGGGCGTACACTTGTAAAAACCCGCTTTAATACACTTTAAAGCGGGTTTTTTTATGCTTTTAAACCAAATTCAGCCATCTTGATTCGTGAAAAGTTTTCCCAAATTAGGGTATTTTTCTTGAATTAAGGGTACAAAAAAGGGTACATTTTTATTGATCTAATAACTTAAAATAGACTACGATGGCTGGATTAAAGAAGAGGGGTAAGAACTATTACATTGTCTTTAGTAGGAGCGAAGACGGCAAACAGGTTAAAAAGACCTATTCATTGGGCACAACGTTCAAAAAAATTGCCGAAGAGAAAAAGGTCAATTTTCAAAAATTGTATGATCAGGGAGAAATTGATCCCTTTCAGGATAGATGGTGTGTTAAAGCATTTGAGGACCAGCAGAAAGAGAGCGGAGGAAGTGCCGGATCGGTTGACAGCTACTTTATCGATGACCTAAAAGAAGAGTTCTTAAAAACCAAGGCACATACGGCGGCTGCGACAAGGAAAGCATACAAATCGGTTATTAAGCTTTTCATCGAAGAGGTGGGTCGTTCTATGACAATTAGCCTAATTAGGCCTTCTGATATCCGAAATTTCTGTTTTAAGGGAGGGTACTCCAATGCAACTCAACGAAATTACTATAAACATTTAAAAGTTTTCTTTTCATGGGTGTCTGAACAGGGAATTATTGATCAAAATCCTTGTGATCAGGTTACCCCACCTAAAAAGAAAGACAAGCTTGTTGATAAAATTTTTAGTGAAAGTGAATTAGAAAAAATCTTTGAAGCTTTTAGGAAGCATCATAAAAAGTGTAAAGAGAATAAGCATATCGTTCAATCATCTTTACGTCAACACTGGTTTATTCCCTTAATTACGACCTGTTATTATACCGGCCTTCGCAGAAAAGAGATAACACAGCTGAAGTGGCATCAAGTGGATTTTGATAACCGAGAAATTAGCGTAACAGATACGAAGAACGGACGAGAACGAACGGTTATACTTTTTGATAAAGCGTATGAAAGTTTAAAGGATTGGCATGCCCATATGGGTAAGCCTCAAGGTGGCTTCGTTTTTCCAAGCCCAAAGTCCAACGAGAAAACTCAATTTGGACACAGGGGAGATTACGTGTCAAAAGTTTTTAAGAGTTACGTGGTAAAGGCAAAACTGAAGGATAGTATTCACTTTCATGGATTACGTCACTCATGTGCCACCTTTATGATTCGCAAAGGTTTTGACGTGACGATAGTAAAAGAGATGCTTGGGCATAGAAGCATTGAAGTAACCATGAGGTATGTAAGCCTTGCTGTAAAAGATCACAAGAACAGAGCAAAAGAATTAGGACTAATTACATAAATGGAAACACAACAAAAGCTATTTACTAAAGGAGATAAACCATTACCCATTGATGAATTTGAAGCATACCAATTGCTGTTAGCAGAAAAGCTTTACCGCCACTATAAAGCACATTATACATCTGATTATCGGAAGGTGCCAAATGAGTTTTCAATAGACTATATGAAATACAAAGGTAGACTGTTAGATGTTCGAAGTACTGCTCTAAAAAAATTGGATGGTTTTGTATCCAAAGAATTTAGAGAAGACAACTCCAGGGGAAAAATATTTTCAAAAAATACGAAGAAGGCTCTTTTGAAAAGATTTAAAATAGAGAGGGATCAGCATTTGGAAAATCTTTTAAACCACCTCGGAGGAATTAAATATGGTTCTAAGTACCATTACTTCACAAGGGTAAATAATAGTCACATTGAGAATGTGCCAATAAGAGCGCTGTTATCTGATTTAGAAAAGGATGGGGAAATAAAAGTAAGAGCTCATTCAAAAACGAAATTGAAAGAATTAGATATAAACTTAAATAAATATGCCAAGAGTGAAGCGAAAATTTGGGCAGTTAAATACGTTAAAGACAGAATTGATACTACAGGTGAATTTAATGCAAAATGGTTAGTAGAAAGTGTAGAAGAAATGTTTAGCCTAATGTTCGTAGAAGGCAAGTACTCAGAAGCTGACCCTGAAAAGGTGTTGAAGAATTTGAAGAAATACGTCAAGGAAGCGATTAAAAAGTACGAAGTAATAGATAATATCGACTTCATTCTTGATACAAAATCATTTTACGATTCTGTAAATACTTCTTTTAAGAATAAATTGACAAGAATTAGCCCAAATTAAGGTTAAAAGTTTCATTTTGTGATACCTCCTATAGCCCATAGAGGTTGATTTTTTAACACTTTCCAAACTTTTAGAGTAAAACTGCTTCTTTACACCCCCTTTTATTCTAAAAGTTATATGGGAGATTGCTTGAAACCAGTGCTTATAGTCCACATGGTCCTGATCTTAGGTGTGTAAATAAACACCAATTAAAACAAAAAGATCATGACTACAGACAATACACTTATCAAAAAAATCTCGAACCTTGAGGACAAACTCGACTTTGTCGTGAGTGCCCTTCAGCGTAAACGAGACACTTCCAAATACCTAACAGCTCAGGACATTGAAGCTGAATACGGTATTGATCAGCGAACGGTACTAAACCGTAGCAACCTTCATCCCAGCTCACCCGGATTTATTCCAAGTATGAAGATCAGCGGTAAAGGCCGCCGAAAATACTTTGAGAGAAAAGTAATCGACCGTTTACTAAAACCAGTTTCAAGGAGGTAGTACAATGAAAACAGTAATACAATATAAAGACCTGAAAATAGAGATAACCATTAATGATGGTGGTAACGATAAGGTGGAAACAATTAGTGACTGTATTCCACCAAATCATCCAGCTTATGAGTCGGTAGAAGACTTACGGACAATGGAGAGACGAGTGGAAGAAGCAAAATTAATACTGAAAGGGGAATAGTATTATGCCAAGATTATCATTCAGTGACGTAAAGCGAGAAGTAAAGCAGCAGCTTCATAAAGCGAAGACTAAAATTTCCGGACAAAATGTAATACCCCACAAGGATGTATTATCCCAAATGCTGGAAAAAGTTGAGTTATTAGACTATCAAAAGGAAGCAAAAACGGATAAGAAGCTCTCAAAAAAGCATTTTTTAGTCATAACAGTTGAGAAAATACTTGAACTGGCAAAAAAATATGACTGGGGATTGTGTAAGCGACTTGATTTCATCTACCTATACAATGGAGCGTATTGGGATGAAATTGAGAAGGAATCACTGCAGAGTTTTTTAGGCTTAGCAGCGTACCGGATGGGAGTTGATCGATTTGAGTCGAAGTACCATCGATTCAGGGATGAACTTCTCAAACAGTTCATAGTGACAGCTCATCTTCCGGCTCCTGAGAAGGATGGCCCGGAGGTGCTGATCAACCTTAAAAATGGTACGGTAGAGATAAACCCGGAAGCGGAAAAAAGAGTTAACCTGAGACAACCTGAAAGTGATGACTTCATCACCTATCAGTTACCGTTTGAGTATGATCCTTATGCTACTTCACCACGATTCGATAAGTATCTGGATAAGGTACTCCCAAGCAAAGATCTGCAAAAACTCCTGGCGGAATATTTAGGGTACATTTTCTTAAAGCCATCCACATTGAAGCTTGAAAAGACATTGCTTCTATATGGTACGGGAGCTAATGGGAAATCGGTCTTCTTTGATATCGTGAATGCGATGCTTGGCGATGAAAATGTGTCAACATATACCTTGAAAAGTCTGACGAATCAGAATGGCTACTACAGGGCAAAGCTTGCAAACAAGCTGCTGAACTATGCAACGGAGATAGATGGTGAGATGAATACGGCTCTATTCAAACAGCTTGTATCCGGTGAGCCTGTAGAGGCGAGATTGCCATATGGTGAACCGTTTACATTGACCAACTATGCAAAGCTCATTTTTAACTGTAATGAGCTTCCATCCGATGTAGAACATACCAACGCTTTTTTCAGGCGCTTTTTAATTGTTCCCTTTGACGTTACCATTCCACCGGAGGAGCAGGATAAGGAGCTCTCAAGAAAGATTATTGAGAATGAGTTGTCAGGTGTTTTCAATTGGGTGATTGAGGGACTTCACCGCCTACTCGAGCAAAAAGGATTTACAGAGTGTGAAGAGGTAAATCAACAGGTCGAGAACTACCGAAAAGAATCCGACTCCGTACTCTCTTTCATCGATCAGAGGGGATACAAGTCAAGCAAGGTATCTTATACACGACTATCAGAACTCTATCAAGGATACAAGAGGTTTTGTGAACAGGACGGATACAGAGCGTGCAGTAATCGAAAGTTTAGCACCCGTTTAAAGAATGCCGGATATACAACCGATCGGAAGGAGTATGGACGAGTATTCTACCTGGTGCAGGATTTATGATTTTGTTTATGAACAGCAGTAGTGACAGTATCGACAGGGAATCATAGGTTAAACACTATAAAAGCTTATATCCTGTTGATACTGTCGAAACTGTAGGTTCACAAAAAACTTTTATGAAGACGTATCGATATCAGTTAGACTCCGGTTCAAAAAAATACAGGTGCCCATCTTGCCAAATGAAACGATTTGTGAGATATGTGGATCAAACTAACGGGAATTATTTGCCTTCTCAGTACGGAAGGTGTGACCGTGAGGTCTCCTGCTCCTATTTTTACTCTCCCTATGATGATCACACCTTTGCCGACCAGAAAGTTGTTCGCATTCCAAAAAGAAAGGTTAAGCCTATATTCATTCAAAGAGAGCTATACAAAAAAAGCTTAGCAAACTATCGGCAAAACAACTTCGTCCGCTATCTGCATACGCTTTTCGATGAAGAGAAAGTTAACGGTTTGATTAAACGCTACCATCTGGGTACATCTACAAAGCTAAAGGGTGGCTGTATCTTCTATCAGCTGGATCTTGAAGGGAACATCCGAAGAGGAAAGATTATCGTTTACAACCCGATTACCGGTCGGAGAGGAAGAATTCATTCTGTTCACAGCTTGCTGGGTATAGAAAAGAGGTTCTATCCTGAATGGAGGTTTTTTGGTGAGCATTTGCTTATTGACAAAAGGAAGCCTGTAGCCATAGTTGAAGCAGAAAAGACAGCCATAATTGCAAGTGCGTACTTTCCGGAATTCATCTGGGTGGCAACAGGTATGAAAGCAACGCTTAAGATTGAGTATGCTCAGTGCTTGAAGGATAGAAACGTAACGTTATTTCCCGATTTAGGGGCGTTTGATGACTGGGAGCAAAAAGCTGATGAGCTATCCAGAATTTGTACGGTCTCGGTATCGGATATGCTTGAAGTGAACGCAAATGCAAATGATATGGCGAAAGGGTTGGACTTGGTAGATTATGTAATAGCTCAAACCAATTAAGAAACGATTTTAGAGTCAAGTTGAATTGATATTATTTCATGAACTTTAATATCAGTGATTTCCAATTTGCTATCATCAAATACGGCAAGATTAATTCCTCCGTCATGTAGGGAACTTCCATATTCAATGGCATCGTAACCGAGTGACTTAACATATTCACATAAATACTGGGTGGGCAAGTAGTCGAGCATTTTATTGTCGTGTGTTCTTAATGGTCTTGATAATTCATGTTCTAATCGCTTGAGGTAATTTTTGTACTTAAGGTAGTTTTCAAGTCCATCTTCTGCCATAAATGGGCTAAGGTCATCAATCCTCCGGAGGCGTAAAACTTTCATGTTATCAGCGATCAAACGAAATTCGGCAATTGTAACAAAGTCTGAATGGGTCGCTCTTGATTCATATAGGACAGTTTCTTTTTCAGTTGATAAGTACAAGTAAGGTATTCCTATAGGGTTTGCCCTGCCAGACTCACTTAACTCTATAGGAGGTTTTCCCATTTTCTCTTTTTGATATCCTTTTTCCTTTGATATTCTACCGCGATAAAATAGCTTCCCCTTTTTATAAGCTTTAGTATGAACTCTGAATAGGTCTTTAAGCAAGTCAAGATTAATACTTTCTCCAATGAAGAATCGGTTATTGGTCTTTATCTCATTGGCAAATGCTTCCCATTCTTTTTCCAGGCTATCAGCTTCTTCAAGCTTATGTAATATAACTCTTAGCTCGTAGGGCTCCGAAAATAACCTATCGTTGGCCTTAAATGAGCTCGATAGGATTTCTTTTAGCAATGATTGATGAACGTTAGCGCTAATGTCACCATTAAAAATAGACCAATCATCTTGAATTTTTTTGTGAATTAAATCAGGAGAAATGTCTCCCTCAACCTCACCTTTAACTGGTTCATATATATCAATGAGAGAGATGAATTTTTCCTCAAACTCTCTTGGGTTTATGAGTGAAGTATTTGTCTTTGAGCAATAGTCGCAATCACCAGATTTAACTGAATTGGAGGTAATAAAACCTGTTAATTCTATGTCATCAAAGCAGTTTGAGCAGCAATTCATTGTTAATTTAGAACTCCAATTATAAGTTCTATGTGGTGTATTATGGAAAGCTTTTTAACACTACCTAAACCTGGATAGTGACCGGCTGCAGCTTGTTTGCGGAATTCCTCACATGCGCTTGATTGCAGATTTTCATCATTTATAAACTCAATTAGCTTATCAAGAGCTTCTTTGTAAGTTCCAGGCACATCGGTGTAATCATCGTTTGAATCAGAAACAAAGTGGCGTATCCAGATTTGGCCATCATCTCGTAGATAAGTGAGGTGAATAGTAACGGCATAAGGAGCAAAACCTGAGTCAGAGTAATCTTCACCAATGGTTAGATAATCAGAAAAACCGATGTAACCATCTTCATGGTAGAAATTATGTTCATCAGTAAAAAACTCGTCTGGAACTTTTGCATAATCTGCATTGGTTCGCTTCGAGTTAAAAGGGTCGCTAAGAACCACCTTAGTATTTTGGTTAATTATCCTTCTATACCTTCTAACGAGATTTGAGTCTCTG
This sequence comes from Rhodohalobacter barkolensis, assembly GCF_002834295.1. Taxonomy (NCBI): domain Bacteria; kingdom Pseudomonadati; phylum Balneolota; class Balneolia; order Balneolales; family Balneolaceae; genus Rhodohalobacter; species Rhodohalobacter barkolensis. Next base: position 311,025 of record NZ_PISP01000002.1, read on the forward strand.
AATAGATTATAATGTACCGTCTTATCATTATAAAAATCGGAGAGGCTATCTGTATCAGGATACTGGCTTAAATGAACAATTGTGAAAGGATAGTTATTCTCTAATTCATTAAGACTTTGGTTCAGGGGGGCAAGATTAGTATTTGAATGTATTAGTACTCCAAGGTGTAACTGCTCGTAGTCGCCTACTTCTGCATTAATGAAATGAATAATCTCATGAAGTGAATCTTTGAGATCGCCAACAGAAGGATTTAGAATGAGAGTAAAGGGTACTTCAGCATCTACTAACTGTTCACAGGTAATTCTCAGTGTAGATGTTGTTTCTTTAACAGGTTCTATTATGGGGTGTATTACACCCGTTTCGCTCATTTTCTCAGATAGCTCACGCAGAGAAATGAGTTCGTATTGTTTACCCCTCAGATATGGAAAGTACATTCAGTTAATTTTTGTGTTTAAAAATTGGAATAAGCGATCATACTGATTAGCAGTAGGGTCTATGGCCATGCAGACACTGTTTAGATACTCAGGTAGGAGATTTTCCTTAAAAGGGGTTGTCTCTTTTGGCTTCCTTTTCTTTAGCTCCGTAGTCATTAATTTATGGAAGTGTTTAGGTGGCATTTGCTCGGCTAATTTAAGGCACTCTTTGAAATAGTACATATTAGGTACATCCGGCACTTCCCCATATTCTGATTCGATTATATTGGAGTATTCTTCTTTTCTGAGGGACTTAAACATGGTTGTTATATCCAGGTATCGGGTTTCTTTTTTAGCCTCTCTTACCTCAGATAGGGTAAAATTATTCGTAAGAGCTATTAATCCGACTTCTTCGTCCTTCAGTATAGAAAGGTATTTTTCAATAAGTGAGTGGTGAGTTACCAAGTAGATATGTGTAAAGGTTTTTCTGTAATCCGCCAACTGATCTTCTAACCGTTCTGGGGTATCAAGCTCAGTTTTGATTTCATACACAACCGATTTTCCGTTAATAAGTACAAGGTCTGCTAGTGAAGAGCCAACTCTAAACTCATTCAATAAAGTGGAAGTATTAAGACTGTGGCGACCAAGAAGAATTTTCTTAGTGATAAAGTTTTTGTACACATATTCACAACGGTATTCTGATAGCAGGTATGAATACATAGCCTTAAGGGCATCCTTACGTGTAGCACCCTCATTCAACTCCAGAAATTGAATGTACTTATCAATTTTGGCATCAATGAAATTACTTTTGCCATTAGTTATTACACGCTTGAAATGCGAGTTCGAAAATATTCCCGAAATGGAAAGATTGTTATCAACGCTATTTTGTATGACTGTGTTCATTGCATTGATTGGATCTTCTTTTTCTTCAATATAAGAATATTATAAATGTATATAAGTTGAATTTAATCAACTCGAAATAGCAATAAATATCAGTAGGATAAACTACCCGTAAAGCTCATTTATCCAGTCGTTGACCGGTTTAATTATATGAGATGATAAAGTGCCGTGCAGGTCTTCTGGCCTTTTTATATGTGCAAAACTATTTCGAATTCTGACAACAGTTTCAATTTGCTTTTGATTGATATCAAGATGCTTCTTTTTTTTCGCCCAATACAGTAAACCTGTTAATCCCTTGGTTGTTTGGATTCCTTTTTCCTCATTATATTTGGTTCTCAAGGCCAATTCAAACACCATTATCATAAGAAACTCTGCTACGTCTTGAAGTTCATAATCGATAGAACGAAGATTGTAAAAGCTCTTTACTTCTGATAGTTTCTCCTTGATTGTGTTGGGTACTTGTTTATTTGGTGATATTAAGAATTCTGTTATCTCCTCAAATAGATCCTGAGTATATGGAGGGTACATAAGCCTCCCAGCGCCTATCCATTTCATATTTTAAGATCATAGTTTACTCGATATTTTTTGACTTATCTTTGACTTTCATATATACCAAATTTTACCCATTTTCTCCGTACTTATAAATCACTGTAATTTTGGGAGTTTATGTTCGAGCAGGCGTTTAAGAATATTGATGATGTACTTTTTAAAGATGCGGGGTGTGACAGTGAATTAGACTACATTGAACAGACCTCGTGGATCTTATTTCTGAAGTATCTGAACGATCTTGAAAATGAGAAGGCCGATGAGGCTGAATTGCAGGGCAAGGAGTACGAGTACATCCTCGATGAGGAATACCGTTGGACCACCTGGGCTCATCCGCTCAATGAAGACGGAGAATTAGACCATAATAAAACCAAAACCGGCGATGATCTGATTGAGTTTGTGGATGGTGAGCTGTTCCCCTACCTCAAGAAATTTAAGCAGCTCCATATTGATAACCCGCAAACCATTGAGTACAAGATCGGGGAGATCTTCTCAGAGCTAAAGAATAAGATTCAGAGCGGGTATATCATGCGTGATGTGATCAATCATGTGGATGAGCTGCCGTTCCTGTCTGCGGAGGATAAGCATGAGTTGAGTCACCTGTATGAGACCAAGATCAAGAATATGGGGAATGCCGGTCGTAATGGTGGGCAGTATTACACGCCCCGACCGTTGATCCGCACTATGATTGAGGTTATTGATCCCAAAGTGGGAGAAACGGTGTATGACGGTGCCGTGGGTTCTGCCGGATTCTTGTGTGAGGCCTATGATTATATGTACGAGCGCATGGAGAAAGGCACGGAGAATCTGAAAACCCTTCAAGAGAAAACCTTTTATGGTAAAGAGAAGAAGAACCTCGCCTACATTATCGGGATCATGAATATGATTCTGCACGGGATTGAGGCTCCCAACATTGTGCATACCAATACGCTGGCGGAGGACATTCGCAGTATTCAGGAGAAAGACCGGCATGATGTAATTCTGGCCAATCCACCTTTTGGCGGTAAAGAGCGGAAGGAAGTGCAGCAGAACTTTGATATTAAATCCAGTGAAACCGCTTTCCTGTTCTTACAACACTTTATTAAGTCCCTAAAGGCAGGAGGACGGGCAGCCATTGTTATTAAGAATTCTTTTTTGAGTAATGTTGGTAACGCTGAAAATAGTTTAAGAAAGTATCTTCTTGAGACCTGTAATCTGCACACAGTATTAGTTCTGCCGCAAAAAGTTTTTACAGCCGGAGTACATACAGTTGTTCTCTATTTTACCAAAGGAGAGCCTACTAAAAACATCTGGTTTTATGAACTTGACCCAGGTAGAAGCCTTGGTAAGACAAATCCACTCAATGATGACGACCTGAAGGAGTTCAGGAAATTGCAACCGGATAAGCCTGAAACGGAACACAGCTGGAATGTGAAGATTGCCGATGTTCCTGACGATACTTTTGACCTGAGTGCCAAGAACCCCAATGCCTCGGAAGAAGATCCCTTGCGCAGTCCGGAGGAGATCTTAGCAGAGATGGAGATGCTGGATGAGGAAACCCAATCACTGATGCAATCTATTCGGGAGTTGGTATGAGCTATGAAAATTATTTGAAACGGTTGGATGAAATTTGTGAAAACCTGGATAGATTAAGAGAGCCTATTTCTAAGAATAAACGAGAACCAGGCCCCTATCCATATTATGGTGCCTCGGGTATAGTCGATCATGTTGCAGATTATATTTTTGATGAAGATTTATTATTGGTTTCAGAAGATGGAGCTAATTTGTTAGATAGAACTTATCCTATTGCTTTTTCAATTAGTGGAAAGAATTGGGTAAATAATCATGCCCATGTTTTACGTTTTTTAGATAAAGTTTCGCAGAGGCTTATTGAGTACTATCTAAATTCAATAAAATTAGACCCGTGGGTTAGTGGAATGGCTCAACCTAAGTTGAATCAACGCAATTTAAATTCAATTCCTGTCCCTTTTCCACCACTACCGGAGCAAAAGCGTATTGTGGGTATTTTGGATGAGGCCTTTGAGGCCATCGATCAGGCCAAGGCCAACATTGAGCGGAACATTGAAAACGCCGAGGAGCTGTTTCAGAGTAAGCTGAATGAGATTTTCTCTCAGAGAGGGGAAGGTTGGGAGGAAAAACGACTGGAAGAAGTTTGCGAAAACTTAGACAGAATGAGAGAGCCAATATCTAAGAAAAACCGAGAAGAAGGACCTTACCCTTATTACGGTGCATCTGGAATTGTAGATTACGTTGCGGATTATATCTTTGATGAAGATTTACTATTAGTATCAGAAGATGGAGCAAATTTATTAGCAAGAACCTATCCTATAGCATTTTCGATAAGTGGTAAAAACTGGGTAAATAACCATGCTCATGTGTTGAGGTTTGAAAACATGGCCAGTCAGAGGTTCATTGAATATTATCTTAATTCAATAAAATTAGATCCGTGGGTAAGTGGTATGGCTCAGCCTAAGTTAAACCAACGAAATTTGCATTCCATACCTGTTCCATTTCCTCCATTAGAGGATCAAAAGAAGGTTGTTTCGGGATTAGATGTACTAAAAAACGATGTTGAAGCAATTACTGAGGCTTATAAAAACAAGATCAATGGATTGGAAGAACTCAAAAAGTCCATCCTACAAAAAGCCTTTTCGGGTGAGCTAACAGCGAACGAACACGTGGCTGCATGAATGAAGCGCAAACCAGACAAGATCTAATTACCCCGGCCATAAAAGAGGCCGGCTGGGAGCATGAGGACTGCTTCATTCGAGCAGAGTCTCCCATTACCAAAGGACGGTTAATTGGAGGTGGACAACGCACCCAAAGCCTCAGTGCTGACTATGTGCTGGAATACCGAAATCGCAGAATTGCCGTAATTGAAGCCAAAGCTCGGGATAAATACTACACCGATGGCGTGGCACAAGCCAAGCAATATGCGGAGCTGCTGGATATTCGCTTCACCTACTCCACTAATGGTCAACGCATCTACGAAATTGATATGGAGACCGGAGAGGAACAGGAAATAGATCAGTTTCCTTCTCCCGAAGAGATCTGGCAACGTACCTTCCCTGAAGAAGTACAAAACGAAAAACCGGAAGAATGGGACTGGAAGCAACGCTTTCAGCAGGAACCCTACGAATTATACCAGGGGCGGTACAAGCCCTACTACTATCAGGAAAATGCCATTGTCAAAGTGCTGGATGCTATTGCAGAAGGCAAAGACCGCCTGCTGTTAACTATGGCTACCGGAACAGGAAAAACGGCTACGGCCTTTCATATCTGTTGGAAATTATTCCAAACCCGATGGAATTTACAGTGGAGCGGAGAACGAAGACCAAGAATTCTCTTCCTTGCTGACCGGAACATCTTAGCCGATCAGGCTTTCAATGCCTTCAACGCCTTTGATGATAACGCTATGATCAGGATTAGACCTGATGAGATAGCTCAACAGGGACAAGTTCCTTATAACGCCAGTCTATTTTTCACCATCTTCCAAACCTTCATGAGCGGACCGGACAACTCCCCCTACTTTGGTGAGTACCCGGAAGACTTTTTCGATTTTATCATCATTGATGAATGTCACCGAGGGGGAGCCAATGACGAAAGCAGCTGGCGGGCTATCATGGAGCATTTCAGTCCGGCTGTGCAGTTAGGCCTCACCGCTACTCCAAAACGAGATGTCAACGTAGATACCTATGAATACTTCGGAGAACCGGTCTATACTTATTCCCTAAAGCAAGGGATCAACGATGGGTTCCTCACGCCCTTCCGTGTAAAAGAAATTCAAACCACCGGAGACAACTACCAATACACCGATGATGATATTGTTATAGAAGGTGTAGTTGAGGAGGGCAAAGAATATTCCTTAGCAGAGCAAAATAGAATCATCGAGCTCATGGACGTTGAAAAGTTTCGGGTACAGGAATTGATGAAGCTAATCAATCAGGATAAAAAAGCACTGGTATTTTGCGCTACTCAAATTCATGCTGCTGCAATCCGTGATCTCATCAATCAACTATCAGACAGTGATAATCCAAATTACTGTCACCGTGTAACCGCTGATGACGGCAAGCTTGGAGAACAGCACCTCAAACACTTTCAGGATAACGAACGGATCATTCCCTCTATCCTTACGACTTCCGAGAAGCTAAGCACCGGAGTAGATGCACCGGAGATCAGAAACATTGTTCTTATGAGGCAGGTACGATCAATGGTTGAGTTCAAACAAATCGTTGGCCGTGGAACCCGCCTCTTTGATGGGAAAGACTACTTCACTATTTACGACTTCTACCAAAGCACCCACGAGAAATTCAATGATCCTGACTGGGATGGTGCCCCTGTTGCACCTGAGCCTGTTACTCCTAAGCCTCCACCTAAACCTTGTCCGGAGTGTGGCAAAACTCCTTGCGTGTGTCCTAAAGATCACGAAGTATGTGAAGTATGTGGAAATGATCCATGCGTGTGTGATAATCCCCCAAGAAAAATGACCCGCATAAAGCTCTCCGATAACAAAGTGAGAGAACTCGACTCCATGGTCAAAACCTCCTTTTGGACAGCGGATGGGAAGCCCATATCAGGTGAAGAGTTTATCCATAGTTTATTTGGAGATATCCCGCACTTTTTCAAGAATGAAGCCGAATTACGGGAAATTTGGAGTAAGCCGGAAACTCGAAAACGACTCCTACAAGAGCTCAGCGAAAAAGGCTACAGCCAAGCTCAGCTCGAAGATCTGAAGCGCATGGTTCACGGTGAAGACAGCGATCTCTACGATGTGCTATCCTATGTGGCCTATCACTCAGAGATTGTCCCCAGAACAGAGCGTGCAAGCCGTGCCAAGCTCCACTTAGACTCCTACGATCCCAAACAGCAAGAGTTCATCAACTTTGTATTAGAGCAATACATCAGGGAAGGCGTAAGCGAACTGGATGACGAGAAACTACCGGATCTGTTAGAGCTCAAATACAACGCCCTAACCAACGCCAAGGAACAACTTGGCAGCGTGAAATCCATTCGGGATACGTTTATTGGGTTTCAGGAGTGGTTGTATAGAGATAGGGTGGGGTGATTTTCAATTAAAATTCTGGTGAGATAATGGCAGAGGCAATGGATGTTCAATTTATAGCTGTAGTGCTCGGACTGATTCTATCAATTCTATTACTTGTTTATTTACTTTATCTGGAAATACGGGCACGGAAAAGGTATAAAGAACTGAAAAAGGTAGATCGGTTTATTGCTGAGACTGTTAAACCTGAAAAAATTAAGTATGCTGAATTTTTGGGTATACCGGCTGGATCTACCGGAATGAGTATCTATGATGTATATGCAGCAACGGACAATCATGAGGTAGCATTAGCTGCATTAAAAGAGAAACATAATTTAATATTAGGTGGTGTAGATAAGCCTTTTGAATGGTTGAACTATATGTCACAGAAAATTATATCAGGGGATGATACTGTATCAAGAGTGGTTAACAATATTAAGGGGCAATTAGGTGAGGAAGAAGCGATAGAATTTTTAAACGCTTTACCAAAGCTACAAGAAAGTGGAATTACTGCCGAACTGCACGAAAATAGATCTCATCCAAACACTGATATTATTTTTAAGGATCAGAATGGAGATACAGTCAACCCTGAATTGGGATGGTTTCAGAATAGCGAAATATCTGTTAAAACTTATAGTAAAGACCAAGTACAGAGTTTTATTGATAAAGTAAAGGAAAGTGATGCAGATCATTACTTAGTTAACAAAGAACTATACTTTAAATTAGATGAAACCGGAAAACTTCAAAAGTTAGAAGAATCGGGGGTTAAGGTTAGGAATGGTGGTTGGTCTGAAGAGGAGTATAAAAAATTAGGGGATGATGCATTTAACGACTTTGGAGAAGCAGCAGATGTTACAAGTGACATTCCGGTTGTTGCGTTTTTATTCATGGGTTACAGAACATTCGGTAATACTAAAAAGCTATATCATGGTAACATCACAAAAGAAGAGTTTGGTACAGACTTTATAGTAGATGGTGCAAGAGCAACTACAGCTGGAATTGGCGGAATTGCGGGAGGTAAAGCAGGAATGGCTGCAGGGACGATGATCGCCCCAGGTATAGGTACATTCATAGGTGGTGGTATCGGGGTGGTAGCTGGAGCTGTGGGTTCTTCGTATATGTTTAAACGTTTCAAAGATTGGTTCAAATATCGAAAACTAAAAGCCCAACTTTTAGAATTGGCCGATTACTACAATGCAACATATTATGGGGACAAAGATTTGAGTCAAAAGTCTTTTGTAATAGACCAGTTGGGTAACAACTACTTTGGAATTGAAAATACAAGTATTGCGATACAGGATGAGAATCGACTTATGGTTGATCATTCAGATGAATATGATCTCTATGCTTCAGAGGAAAATTACAAACAACCGACTTTGATGGGGGCGCTAATCGAAAAACACTTATCAAAATTGAATGCCCACTACAATGCTGCTAAATATAGTTGTGAGCAAGTCTTTACTTCACTCTGGCGTTATTGCTTGAATCAAAGAAATCAAAAAATGGATAAAGCAAGATTGCTTATTACAAGCATCCTTGCTGATTTTGAATTAACCAATCATTGTCCACTACCAGTATTTGATGATTACAAAAATGAATTAAAAAAATACCCCAACAACCCATATAGAGTTTATGGGCCAAACGGTGTGATAAACGGTCAGAGCATAGTTGAGTATTGTTTGAACGAAAATTATCAAAAGTACTATTCCGAAAATAAAAAGAAGTTAGTTGGTAAGCTTTTTTGGGCAATTGGCCTGTCATCAATTTTTATAATCTTTTTTGTATTTGTATTGATTAGAATGGTGATTTGAGAATATGGCCTATAATTGGATCGGCTTCATTTCCTATATTCGAGTTGAAGTGCCAGTCATTCAGTAAGGTAATAGCGGGATTTCAGCTCTGCACCTAAACCGGCTCCTGATGTATGTCCATCACAGCATGTCCAACCAAAGCACCAAGAGCTGCAAGACCACCTGCGATGATTGCACGGCTTTGAGGTGTGTCTTGTTCAAGTGCTTTCTTCAAGACAGATGGGAGGGTAATCATACCAATTGGTCTAACATAATCCTCTCTTTCAGGCAATAATGAGTAGTTATTGATGAATTCAGTGGCCTCATTGATGTTGTGATCACACTTACTATAGATAATTAAGGCAGTGTCAGGTACAGTTCCAATGATCTTCTGATTATTTAGTGAAATTTTTGGACGTGCTGCTAACTGTTTATAGTTTTGCAACCCAAATAATCATCTACATTTGGCTCAATAAAAAAAGAGCTAAGCCTTTTAAATATCTATTTAAAAATTAGGGATACATGCGGAATCTATTACTCCTTCTATCATTGGTTATCATCTTTGCATCTTGTTCAACCGAAAGTACACCTATTTATCAATTAACCACATCGGCGGAACCAGCAGAAGCCGGATCTGTTTCGCCATCAAGCGTTGAAGCTGAGGAGGGTGAATCAATTCAGATTACTGCTACTGCTAATGAACACTGGATGTTTGAGCGATGGCAAGGAGATCATTCCGGGACGAGTAATCCGGCAAGTGTTGCAATGAGCAGTGATAAGGCCGTAACAGCACTATTTGTAAAAAGAGACTATCCGCTGACGATCAATGTTGATGGTGGTGGTTCAGTACAGGAACAGGTCGTCCAGACGCGCTCGACAGAGTACGAGCACGGCACAGTTGTAGAACTCACAGCTGTTGCCGATGAAGGGTGGTCATTTTCCCATTGGGAAGGTGATACAGAGGAAAGTGAGAACCCGGTTACCATCGAGGTTGATGGAGAAAAGACGGTAACGGCTGTATTTGAACGAAAGGACTATGCACTAACAGTTACTGTGGAAGGTGAAGGAGCGGTGGCCGAAGAAGTGATCCAGGCGAAGACAACCGACTACCCATACGAAACCGTAGTTGAACTAACAGCGAACTCATCAGATGGATGGGTGTTCTCGCATTGGGAAGGAGATTTGACAGGAAAAGAGAATCCCTCACAGATTGAAATTGATAATGCCAAAGAGGTGACGGCTGTGTTTGAAAAGTCGTTTTATTTACACGACAATGGAGTAACTATTATGTGTCCAAAAGCTGAAATAGGAGATTCAAGTACTATATTTGGAATTACCTATACCAAACGGGCAAGAGATCAAATTACTCCTGAAAATGCAGCTACTACTTGCACATCTGGTATTACAGATATGAGCGACATGTTTGTAGGTGCTACCAACTTTAATCAGGATATCAGTAGCTGGGATGTTACGTCGGTTACGAGTATGAGTGCTATGTTTTTAAATGCAAGCAGCTTTAATCAGGATATCAGTATTTGGGACGTATCTTCTGTTACAAATATGCAGTTTATGTTTTCTGATGCCAGATTCTTTAACCAAGACATAGGTAAATGGGATGTTTCTGCGGTAACAGAAATGGCAGCAATGTTTCAAAATGCTGAAAAATTTAATCAAGATATCGGAAGCTGGAACGTCTCTTCTGTTACGAATATGAGTTTTATGTTTAATGGTGCAAGTAGCTTTAACCATTACATAGGCGATTGGAAAGTATCTTCAGTGACTAATATGAGAAATATGTTTTCTCGAGCTGGTAGCTTCAACCAAGACATCAGCAGCTGGGATGTCACTTTAGTAAGTGATATGAATAATATGTTTTTTGCTGCCTTAAACTTCAACCAAGACATCAACAGTTGGGATGTTTCTTCGGTAACGGATATGAGTGGAATGTTTTACTCAGCCAATAGCTTTGACCAAAACATTAGTAGTTGGGATGTATCTTCAGTTATTGATATGCAGGATATGTTCCGCAATGCACAGAACTTTAATCAAGATATAGGTAGTTGGGATGTCTCTAATGTTACGAACATGCAGTGGATGTTTTATCTTGCAAACAGCTTTAATAAAGATATTGGCGGCTGGGATGTTTCTTCAGTAAGGAATATGGGAGGGATGTTTCATTCTGCTATTAGTTTTGATCAAAATATTAGTAATTGGAAAGTCTCATCGGTTACGAATATGCGGGATATGTTCCACTCTGCGCAGAACTTTAATCAATACATTGGTGATTGGGATGTCTCTTCAGTAACAGATATGATTGCGATGTTCTATAAAGCAAGCGTCTTTAATCAGAATATAAGTAATTGGTGTGTTTTAAATATTCAATCAGAACCCAATTTATTTTCATCGTTAAGTCCATTGTTAGAAGAAAATAAACCAAACTGGGGAACTTGTCCGGGGACACCTGCTAAAATAGTTCTGCTTTCACCTGATGACTCCGCAGAAGGTGTTTCTTTAATACCCGAATTAGCATGGGAAGCTGACGAAGATGCTACTCTCTATCAGCTTCAGGTATATGAAGGAACTGATACTATAATTGTTGATATTTCGACTGATGCAACTTCATTTTCGATTTCAGAGCCACTTAAAGAAAATATGACCTACTATTGGAAGGTCAGAGGTATAAATGAAGATCAAGATATAACGGGAGAGTGGTCTCCCATTTGGTCGCTTACAACTGAGTAAAGCAAATAAATTGTTTAACGTGCAGTTTGTTCTCATCCTTAATTAAGGAATGGGAGCATGAGCCGAGCTTATTGTAAACATTTAGGTGTGATAAATTTTTATTCAGGTTGTCCACAGTTGACACCCTTGGAATGAAGTACCAATAATTAAGTAATGTAATAGCAAGCCCATCTCCCGCACCTACACCGGCTCCTGAAGCATTATTTGTTACAGCATGACCAACTAAAGCTCCAAGAGCAGCTAACCTACCAACGATGATTGCCAGGCTTTGTGGAGTGTCTTGTTCAATCGCTTCAAAATGGACAGTGAATAAACATACCTATTTAGCCCAATCACACCTCTTTATAACATAATTATAGACTGGTCCTCAAGTGAAAAAATCAGCATAAACTATCTTATGCCAATCCCTTAAGGAAATAGAATGACATAGATGTTTGTGAATCAAAAGATGGATGATTTGTCTGAATAAAAATTTAGATTTTTATAATAATTAAGTGGTCATAAACATAAATAAAGATTTATTAGTATAGTGCATTAGTTATTTAGTCAAATGAAGAGTAAGGGGACTTTAAAGTACTGTTTTTATTTGGGGGTTTATACGAGTGAGAAAGCAATCAGTGACTTTCAGGCAGGGTTTTTTTCACAACTTTACCCATTCTACTTGAATTAAATAGCAGGGGAAATTTAATAGTAAAATGCGTGGGACTATGGGTAATGTATCTACTTTTTCAAGAGTTTTTTTATTGGTAGCTGTTTCAATAATGTTAATGGTATCGTGTGGGGATGAAGGGCCTATCAATGTAAATGAAGAGCCTGAAATTGTAATTCAGAAAAAAGAAGCGGCTCTTGAAAAAGCTGAACAAATTCTTCCCTCTGATTTACTCAACTCGTTGGAAGATGAAATAGATAGTCAATCTTCAAATATCAAAGAAGCCTTTCTAGATACTCTTAGTTCTTCCTTAGAGCAATTAGTAGATACATTAAGTAAATATCATTCGACAGCTGATTTAAAGAATGAAATAGAAAGAATTGATCGTGAAGCTCAAAAATTTATCTCCAGTGAATTTGGAGATACTAAGGCAAAGGCATTTAATCATTTGGGACTTGGCTATGGAAAAGGTGTTTCAATTGAAACAGGGATTGAAGCAAATGTCGCAAGTGGAATAGCGACTGGATTGTCAGCTCAGGGAGGGGGCGGATCTGAAGTTTTATACGATTTTGTCAACATGGATCGTGAGGTGTATATCTTCACAGCCTGTGGAATAGGTGTTAATTTAGCAGGAGTTGGTATAGGTACATCTCTATCGGCTAATGTAGGTTTATCAGGATACAAAAAGTGGCTCCTGAATTTAATTCAAGACAAACGGAATAATAAGTTTCAAGGTCCAGCCAAGGCATCGAGTTTTGGTATTGGAGCATCCGGCTTTTTGGGTGCAGTAGGTTTAGACGCATCTGTTTCTATCGGTAAATCACAAGATGTAGAAGGTGATGCAAGTTTCTATAACTTAATTGAATGTCCATCCTATTTTAATGCCTCACCAACACCTAATGGAGTTAAAGAAATATTTTTTGAGGTTTCTGTAGGTACAGGTGCGGGTGTTGGAGGAGAATTAATTGCCGCCCTTCAAGCAGGTCAAATCGGATCAAATCGAAGTGCGATAAATGGTAGTTACTCCAGCTATGAAAACAAATATTCAAGCAGAAAGATCTCTTCTTATAAAATGTCTGCTGAGTTATTGACTAGTTCTCCTTTTCTAGGTGTTACTACAGGATTACCAGGAGTAAATGACTTAACAGCAGCGGCACTTGCAATTCATTATGGTGGTATTGATCCATCTGAATTCGATCAGGCAAAACCTGCTTTATCATTTAGCCCAGAAGTATTTCATTTACCTTCTGCAGAAGATTCTTATCAATTAGAGATAAGCAACATTGGCACTGGTGAAATTGAGTGGGAAATTGTTCAACCAGGCGTTGAATGGATGATAGTTACTCCTACGTCAGGAACAGGCAGAACTTTGGTTGACATAATTGTTGATGAAAATACCACAGGTGATGAACGTACAGCTGAACTTTACATTAATTCCAATGGTGGAAACTCTGAACCAATTCTAATTACTCAAGAAAAAAGACCATTAACCAATGGCTTGGTAGCATCTTATCCATTCAATGGTAACGCCAACGATGAGACTGGAAATGGATTTGAAGGAACTGTATATGGAGCCAGTTTAACAGAAGATCGGTTTGGAAATATCAATAGCGCTTATGGTTTTAATGGGACAAATAGTCACATTGACCTTCCAAGTAGTGTACTAAATGAGGAAGCAGGTACTATATCAATCTGGTTCAACGTGTCAAATGAATTTGGTACGAGTTATAATAGTGGGCATATTTTTTCTTCAGCAAATTTTACTAGTCCAGACGGTACTCGTCTGTATTTATGGGTTAAGGCAGATAATAGTTTTGGCTCTAGTTTCATTTCGGAAATTATGGGTGAAGTTCCTATCAACAGAGAGGCTTGGCACCATGCTGTGCTAACATGGGACGATAATATGGCCAATTTATATTTAAATGGGACAAAAGTAGAATCTATAAGTGGTGGCAGACCAGCTGCAGAAAGGGTTACAATTGGGAGCTATGGACATGGTTTTAATGCATTTTTTGAGGGAAAAATCGACGACGCAAAAATATACAATATAGCTCTATCAGAAGATCAGGTTTTATCGCTGTACCAAGAAAACGGTTGGACAGGTCACACAGGTGATTGGCCAAAGGATACCACCACTGAAATCGTCGATGTATACAACCCTGCAACGGGACAAACCTGGATGGACCGCAATCTGGGCGCCAGCCGAGCGGCAACCTCCATGGACGATGAAGAGGCCTACGGCGACCTCTACCAGTGGGGCCGGGCAGCCGATGGGCATGAAAAAAGAGACTCCGACACAACATATACGCTAAGCAACACCTATACGCCCGGCCATGGCAACTTCATTTTGAATTTCGACAACAAACCAGATGACTGGCACAGCCCGCAAAACGATAATCTGTGGCATGGGGTTGATGGAATCAACAATCCATGCCCGAATGGTTACAGGTTGCCAACCGAGGCTGAGTGGGAAGCGGAGCGCCAAAGTTGGAGCAGTAATAACAGAGTAGGCGCTTTTGCCTCTCAGCTTAAGCTGCCTGTGGCGGGTCACCGCAACCGCGCCAGTGGTTCGCTCGATGCTGTAGGCTCAAACGGTCGCTATTGGTCGAGTACAGTTTTCGGTTCTCTCTCACGGTATCTGATATTCTTTGATGACGCTGCTGATATGCTCAATAACTACCGTGCGGTCGGCTATTCCGTCCGCTGCATTAAGGATTGATCTGCAATCAGAATAAAAATGAAAGGCGACAGAAAATCTTTAAAAAATTATTCTGTAATACCATTCAAGCATACAGAATAGATATAACTCTATTTCTTTCTAAAGAATAGAACTAAATATCAATTAAAAAATTTGTGGCATGACAAGGAAAATTTATTTACCACAGGCTCTCTTTTTTTTCGGATTTGTTACCATGATTATTATCACATCATGTAGTGATAAAAGTCCTACATCTGTAACTGAGGATCCAGAGAAAGGAAGTATAGAGGGACAAACAATCACCTCTGATACACAAGAGGGTATTAATGATGCATTTGTCATCTTATCTGCACAAAATATTACTGACCGGGAAACCTACACAGAAGATGGAAAGTTTCAATTTTCCAACCTCGACCATGGAGAGTATCAGTTAAAAATCAGACTGCCACAGGGCTACAGTGAAAATGACAACCTGGAGAAGATAATTACAGTTGATGGGCCTGTAAATATTGAAGTACGCGCCGATCCAGTAAGAGAACAAACTGTTACGATTCAAAGAGGAACAAAAGATACATTAGCCACAAGTTCCGGCGTCTATCTCACTGTCGATGCAACAGAGTCTGAAGCAGATGTCGAAATGCATATCGAAGAGACCGTTGAGTCTTTATTCTCCGGCCAACAAATCCTGTCAAAACCTATTCAGATTAGACTAGGGTCAAGTAACGGTGGCTCTACTTCCAGCTTGTTGCAGGCGGAAATGATATCATCGGCCACATCAGGTAATAAAATCACTATGAGTATTTTACAGTCCTACTCGGGCAATACTGATGAGGCTATGTTTGCATTTCAATTTGATGAGGAGGAACCTGTATTTGCCTATGCTGAAGGGATACCAAAAGAATACTTAGATTCGAGGGTAAATCAGGGAACAGAAGTAATGGCTCATGAATTTACGCTGTCACCTGATGCTGAATTTCAATTTAAAGCAGCGCTGACCAAAATAGATCGTACTTGTGATGACTCAGAGATCAGCCAAGGTTATCGAAGTCTGAAAGAGCTTGATGGGGTGCTGGATGGTGAAAAGCCGTTAATTCTCATCCATGGTATTCAGCTTCAAAACGCTACCTGCGATGATTTTCTTGATTACGATCCTGAGGTGGACCTTTTTGAGCCGCTCCTCAAGGAATTACAAGAGGATCACGACATTCACAGTAACTATAAAGTGTACATCTACAGATATACGTCCAATGCCCCGGTGTTGGAAAATAGCGTGGCTTTATGGGATATGATGCAATCAGAGGGGATAGAAGAACCGGTTATTATTGCTCACAGTATGGGAGGTCTGGTAGCACGGGGTTTGATGCTGTCAGAGGGAGAAGATAAAGTTGACGGGCTTATTACCTTGGGTACACCTCATGAAGGTTCGCCATTGGCTGACCTGATAAGTAGTACCCACAATATCAAAGAATTTTGTGATCAAAATCCAATAATTGCGAGTAGACCATTTTGTCAGGTAGGGAAATTAGGTTCCCTAGTTCCCAATACACCGGGGTTTTTAGATCTGAGTCCAAATAGTGATGTAATATCGGATTTTCAAAATTTGAAAGGAAGTAATGAAAAGATTTATTCTTTAGGAGGTAAATTGAATCCTGAAATGGATTGGGACCTCATAATGGGACCTCGAATAAAAGCTCCTCAAACAGATCTTGTTTATCAGGCAGGGTGGAGTTTTTTAGGTGGTGTCTCTTCTTACAATGATGGCATTGTCCCATTGGAAAGTGCTCTGCCGGAATGGTCGGGATTACAGTCAATTTTAAATGATCACAATCATTCAGAAGTTGCAAGAGGTATTCATGATAATGCTTCCTCAGTATTTGATGTTGTAAGGCCTGTCTTATTGCAGCTTGCATCGATAATTACTGTCCCGCAACTGGTAACAAGCGATGTGACAGATATAACCTCAACAAGTGCAACTACTGGTGGCCAAATATCGAATGATGGAGGCGCAGATATTACGGCTCGCGGTGTTTGTTGGAGCACCAATCAAGATCCCAGTTTAAACGATTCATGCACCAATGATGGCAGTGGCGTTGGCGAATTTGAAAGCACTATTACCGACTTAACTGCTGAAACGGAATATTTTGTGCGCGCTTATGCTACCAATGATCAAGGAACGGGATATGGCGAGCAGAGAAACTTCACCACTGAGTCTGAATCTGGTAATGGGGACTGGCCAAGGGATACCACCACTGAAGTAGTCGATGTATACAACCCCGCAACCGGTCGCACCTGGATGGACCGTAACCTGGGTGCCAGTCGAGCAGCGACATCGAGAACAGACTCAGAGGCATATGGCGACCTCTATCAGTGGGGTCGGGCTGCGGATGGACATGAGAAAAGGAATTCCAGTACAACTTCGACTCTCAGTAATACTGATCAACCCGGGCACAGTAACTATATCCTTGCACCTAACTCACCTCGTGACTGGAGAAGCCCGCAAAATGACAATCTTTGGCAGGGAGTAAATAGTATAAACAATCCGTGCCCGGATGGCTACAGATTGCCAACCGAGGCTGAATGGGAAGCAGAGCGACAAAGCTGGAATAGTAATGACATTGTTGGGGCATTTGAATCACCCTTAAAACTCCCAGCAGCGGGCTTTCGAGATAACAGCAGTGGCTTTCTTGACGGAGTTGGCGGCTACGGTTTTTACTGGTCAAGTACGGTTTCTGAGACCTTCTCACTGTATCTGTTCTCAGATAGCATCAGTGCCTATATACTCAGAGAATTTCGTTCGAGTGGGCTTTCTCTGCGATGCATTAAGGATTGATTTAACAGCAAAACTAAGAAAGCGTATAAAATTTTAAATGAAGTACTAACAACCTCCACCAGCTATGAATAGAATCATTTCCTTTTCTATAATTGTGCTTTTATTGATTGCTACACTTTCTTGTTCTACAGAAAGCACACCTATTTACTCTCTTTCAGTAACGGCAAATCCTTCCGAAGCTGGTTCGGTAACACCATCATCTGGTGAATATGAACAGGGAGAACGTGTAGAGATAACGGCAACTCCGAATGATGGCTGGATGTTCGATAGTTGGCAGGGGGATCATACCGGTAGCAGTAATCCAGCTTCGGTTACCATGAGCTCTGATAAGCAGATCTCTGCTCGCTTTGTTGAGAGAACCTATCCTTTGACTATCAATACAGAAGGTGAGGGTACTGTTCAGGAGAATATCATATCTCAAAAGACAACTGATTATGAAGAAGGCACTGTTGTAGAGCTAACTGCAGAGCCTGCCGATGGATGGAGATTTGTTCGGTGGGAAGGGGACTTGGAAGGTTCAGAGAATCCTGCAACAATTGAAGTTGACAGTGAGAAAACAGTTACTGCTGTATTTGAACGAAGAGACTACCCGTTGACAATTAATGTTGATGGAGAAGGAACAGTTGCCGAAGAAGTAATTCAGGCTAAAACGACGGACTATCCATATGAAACCAACGTCCAGCTGACGGCCAATCCGTCAGAAGGTTGGGTGTTTTCCCATTGGGAAGGAGACGTGACCGGAAGTGAGAACCCGTCCACCATTGAAGTTACAAATGAGAAAACGGTGACGGCTGTGTTTGAACGAGAGATGTTTGCAATCTCCTACACACTGAATGGAGAAGGGCAGGTTACAGAAACCCTGTCCACAGGCACGAAAGCTGAAGACGGGTCTTATGAATTTGAGTCTACCGTTGTAATATCGGCCGTGCCTGCTGAGGGCTGGCAGTTTATCGGCTGGGCTGGTGATTTACAAGGCACGGACAACCCACAGACCGTTACCATTGATTCCGATAAAAGCGTGACAGCCAATTTTGATCGAAAAGATTATCCACTAACCATCAATATACAAGGTGAGGGTACGGTAGCAGAAGAAGTGATTCAGGCCAAGACGACTGATTACCCATATGAAACCAATGTGCAGCTCACGGCCAATCCTGCTGATGGCTGGGTGTTTTCTCGCTGGGAAGGAGACGTAACCGGTAGCGCGAATCCGTCTACCGTTGAAGTGACGAATGAGAAAACGGTGGCGGCTGTGTTTGAAAAGACATTCTATTTACATCCTAATGGGGTTACTATTATGTGTCCAAATACATCTCCTGGAGATAAAGGATTGGTTAATGGAATAGAATATGAATCTGTGGATAGAGTACTCCTCAGTCAACGCAGAGATGATGGTTCTGACTTATCAAAGGTTTGTGTTTCTTTAATAACGAATATGTCATACACGTTTTCTGGCACTCCATTTAACCAAGATATTAGTAATTGGGACGTAAGTTCGGTCACTGAAATGATATACATGTTTCATGGCACTCCATTTAATCAAGACATTAGTAATTGGGACGTAAGTTCTGTGACCAATATGTTAAGCATGTTCGAAGGCACTCCATTCAATCAAGATATTAGTACTTGGGACGTAAGTTCGGTCACTAATATGTCTTTGATGTTTACTCGAAGTCAATTTAATCAATCCATTGGAAATTGGGACGTAAGTTCTGTGACCGATATGTCTAGCATGTTCGAAGACACTCCATTTAATCAAGATATTAGTACTTGGGATGTAAATTCAGTTACTACTATGAGAAGAATGTTTTTCAGCACACCATTTAATAAATCGATTAATAACTGGGATGTAAGTTCAGTAACCGACATGTCTTTTTTGTTTATGGGTAGCTTTTTTAACCAACCCATTGGAAATTGGGACGTGAGTTCTGTGATCGATATGTCTAGCATGTTCGAAGGCACTGATTTTAATCAACCTATTGGTAACTGGAATGTGAGTGCAGTTAGTTATATGGGAAGGATGTTCTCTGGCACACCTTTCAATCAATCCATTACTAGTTGGAATGTGAGTTCTGTTACGAATATGCAAGAGATGTTTTATCGTGCCACAAATTTTAATCAAGATATTAGTAATTGGGATGTAAGTTCAGTCACTAATATGTCTTTTATGTTTAATCGAAGTCAATTTAATCAACCGATTGGAAATTGGAATGTAAGTTCTGTTAATAATATGCAAGCAATGTTCGCTCTTTCTCCTTTCAATCAGCCAATTGGTAGTTGGGATGTCAGTTCAGTCACTAATATGTCTGGTATGTTTTTAAGCACTCCATTCAATCAATCCATTGGAAATTGGGATGTGGGCGCAGTAAATACTATGGAAGAG
Source organism: Rhodohalobacter barkolensis (assembly GCF_002834295.1). NCBI lineage: Bacteria > Pseudomonadati > Balneolota > Balneolia > Balneolales > Balneolaceae > Rhodohalobacter > Rhodohalobacter barkolensis. The sequence continues at coordinate 331,017 of NZ_PISP01000002.1, forward strand.
ATGTTTTACGCTAGTGAGTTCAATCAGCCTATTGGAAATTGGAATGTAAGTTCAGTTAATAATATGAATAAAATGTTTAGGGGTATCCCTAATTCTTATACAAATCCCTTCAATCAGGATATTGGAAACTGGAATGTAAGTTCTGTGGTATATATGGAGGAAATGTTTTACAGCAGTGAATTCAACCAACAAATTAACACGTGGTGTGTTGAACAAATTACATCTGAACCAAGTCTTTTTTCTGCAAGTAGCCCACTTATAGAAGATAATAAGCCAGTTTGGGGTACCTGCCCATCAAATTAAATTCTTAAATTAAACCGAGCATTCTACTTTTAAACGGTCCAGTTTTTGGGTTAGCCAACACAATAAGGCCTTGTAAATATGCCAGTATTTGACGGGGAAAACATCTGGAATACTACCGATAGCTATACAATCCTCCGTTGAGAATAAGAATAAGATGAAATGAACCCCCCGAACCAATCGGGGCAATGCTTTTATATGAACAATTTGGTTCTGGTGTTGATTGCAACACTAAGTGAGTTAATAATTTGCCACTAATACATTCCATATCCTTAATGGATGATCGGTGGAATTCAAAGGCTTTAAAGTGCTAATTAGAGTAAAAAAATGAGTGTATTGGTTGATTTTTATTTAACCGCTCTTCTTTCTGATTTATACCGAATTCAAGAGGCGTCCCATCCAGCACAGGCTTGAAATATTTGTATACCAGCAACGCAATGGTCAAGCCTGTTCCTGCACCAATTCCGGCTCCTGAAGCATTATCTGTTACAGCATGACCAACTAAAGCTCCTAAAGCACCTAAACCACCTGCGATGACTGCTCGGCTTTGTGGTGTGTCTTTCTCAAGAGCTTTCTTCAAAACAGATGGTAGAGTAATCATTCCGATTGGTCTGACATAATCCTCTCCTTCAGGCAGTAATGAGTAGTTATTTATGATTTCTGTAGCCTCTTTGACAATGCTATCACCCTTATTAGGGCTAAATGAGGGTGAATTAGGTTTGTTCTCTGTTGGATTTGGCCTTGTCTCTTTGATGAATTCACCTGAGACTAAAAATTCAGGAACATCATATCCTTTAATTCTACCTGATGGTAATTCAACAGCCCATTCACTAACCGGATATCCTCCACAATTGTATCCATTTTTGACAGCTTCGGTTAATGAGGGTGGTGCAACACCTAATACTTCAGCTAATTGCTTTCCATTTAGGAATATTCGATTGTCGGATGGGGATTGTGTTGTAGATGGTGATGGGTCCATTTTATACCTCTTTGTTAAATAAATAGGTAAGTAAGGCTATCACACCTCCGGTGAGGAGTGCTCTTCTTAACCCATTTATGAATTGTTGTTTTTGTTTATTTCTCTCTGCTTGCTGCAACCTTTCTTGCAGTTGTATCATGGTAGCCAATGCAAAATCATTAGGCTGGGCTGTACCACGTTCCCACTTTAGAACTGCCTGGGCAGTTACACCGAAGTGTTTGCCAAATTCGGCTAAACTCCATCCTAATTGTTGTCGTAATTGAATGATTTCTGATGGTTGCATGATGATTTAACATACGAAATTTTCCGATAAAAATCATCTTAGTTGTTAACTAAGTTAATATTATAGACAGAAATAAGCCCCAATAAGCGGTAATTAGCGCTTATTGGGGCTAAATTAGGGTAATCATCGTGTAGTTTGTCAGATCAAAGAATGAAGCTTTTCTCTGGTTTTATTTTTTTCTGCCTCTAAGCATTCATTGTAACTTGGCATCTTTTCAATAGAAATATCTAAATCGATATCAACCTCGCAATTTTCATTGAATGGGATATATAGTTCTTTACAAACCCTTATAATTTCTGCACAGCATGATTCTGGTTGAGTAAGTATCTGCTTTTCAGTAAACCTAATTACTACCCATCCATGATCCTTAAAAAATTTGTTTCTTATTTCATCAGCAACAATGTCGGTATCGTCAAAATAATAATGAATAGGTTCCCTTGTTTCGAATGCGTAAGGTTCATCTATTTCTATATCTAAATTGAATTGATTTTCCGTGGCAATGATAAAGTCCGGGTAATAAATCCCAACAGAATGTTGTGTTATAATTCTATTCTCATCAAACAATAATATTAAATAATTGTAGAAAAAGGATTCTGAAAACCCTTCATTTGTATATCTATCAGATAGCTTTGGCTTCAATTTAGTGATATCAAAATGATCAAGATCATATCTGTTTTTTTTGTAGTATTTACTAAACTTTTCAAGTACACTTTTTCTTATTTGACCATCTATATATTTTTGCCATTCTTTTGATTGGGTTAGCTTTTTTCTCTCAGCGAAGTACCTATTTGTTTTTTGTTTATACTCCAATTGCTTTTTATTAAAAGTATTAAGGTTTTGCTGATGATTGGTTATACTACTATTGTATTGACTTAGTCGGTCTTTATATGTTTTATATTCTTTTGACCAATTAAATATACTCTTGATTACAGTTACAAGAGTTTCCCTAAATTCATCAGCGGTTAGTATGATTGCTACAAATGGAATTAAGAGTATGGGCCACATCTCAAGTATATCAGACCCACCTAATAAGTATAAAAAGCCACCAAAAAAACTACCAATAATTGAATAAACTAATAGCATATCTAACCCTTTAATTCCCGGAAAAGTGGGTTTTTCTTTTTTAATAGGTTTTGATGGGCGTTTAGGTTTTCTACCCAACTTTTTGGAGACTTCATTGTTTTCTACTTGATAAGGTAGATCAGGAGGGAGTTGAAAATTATCTGGTATATAAACTATAGGGTAATTATTCATACTTACTCATTTAACAAATCATGTTATGCAATCAAAAAAATGGCATGCAGTACATTCACTATTGGAATTTTTATATAAACTTAAAAATATATGAGTGAAAAGTTTTAATATAATTCAAATAAAAGGGTACAGTTTAGGGTACACAGAGTGATATAAGTGTCTTTATATGCAATTAAAGGCAATAGCTATCTTGACTTCGGATCAGAAGGTTGAGGGTTCGAATCCTTCCGGGCGTACAGAGACGTACTAAAAAAAGCCATAAGGCATGTACTTACAATGCCTTATGGCTTTTATGATTTTAGGATCGGCAAACATCTTCACTTAAATTCTTCTTATTGCATACTTAAAGAATTTTCTGAATGTACCATTCTAAACAGAAGTTGAGTGTAAAACTTCCCAATTGCTTTTAGAATACATTGTAACAATACTTTATACTTCATACCTCACTGATAATTTCGTACATAACTTTTGTGTAAGCTTGTTTCTGATCATACTTAATTCCTGGTCGTAGTAAAGCCATAATATCTCCAATAAACTCATCGTCTTGCATCTTCTCTTCCAGATTCAGCTCGAATTCACGGCCTGTTGGTACTTTGTTGTCTTCCTGTTCCATATATGCATGAAAACACTCTATAATTTTGTCGATTTCCAGATCAAGGTTTTTCAAAGCGTAGTGGAGATCGAATAAATCCCGTCCCTTCTTTCGTTGGTATAACGCCCTGAGTTTGGTGCCTAAAAGTTCTTCTGGTTGGTAAGTCGTTACTTCTGCACTTCCCTGATACCAGGGATTATCAACTGAAAAAGTTTCTTTCTTCAATCCCAACATATTGAAGTGCTCTCGTGTATTGATTTCAATTTTCACCCTCATGCTTGGCGGGGGACTTACTTCTGTCTCAAATTGATAGTAAACCGTACAGTTATGTTCATTCAGTTTTACTTGCCGGTCATCTTTACCACCCAAGAATATTAATTGATCCCGAATGGCTTCAAGCATGGGTTTGGCAGGACCAGAATGTAGCTGTACCAAATCAATATCTTCAGAATACCTTGCCTGTGGTTGCATGTAGAGTTTATGCAAAGCAGTGCCACCTCTAAATGCGAGGTTTTCCTTCAAAAAATCATTGGAAAATATCTCTATAACGGCTCTGGAAATAACCAAATCCTGTTCAACCTGTGAAGATTCAGTCCAGGGAGCTATGGACCGCCATGCATCTATATACGCTTTAGGGATCATAGTTCGTCAACCTCTACATTCATATTTGGTACTATTTTCCAACGGTTTGGTGTTTTTTGATTCTCGCTTTCTGTCTTGGGATTTAACTGAGCCGGGTAGTATTTCCGGCTGTCCAATACACGATGTATGGCATCAGCCAGTGTGGTTTCCTGAAGAACCTCATCAAACAAATAACCTAAGCGTTGAAGGGATGTGGTTTGAGGGAAATCCTCCGCGGTTTTTGCCAGTGTGTCCGGTTTCAGCTCAATGACTAATTCAGCCAGAACCGTGGTGGCCCGGTTTATACCACCAATACGATCTGAGTAAAAGACCAAATCAAGAGCCGTTAATGCCGGACTCGAAATATTTATGTACCCCGCATCTGTTTTCTGCTGAGTTACAAAATCAGTATTCCAACCTTTTTTCAGGCAAAAGATAATAGACTGCTGCCTGTTTTTGATAGGTCTTAAATAAGGAGGCTCAGAGACCACGAATTGTGTTTGTGGCTGCTGATGAGCAGCTCCATGATACATAGCTGCGGTTAGGAGTCCCACATAATAATCGCGGTTCAGGAATTTCATCAGGTCATCAATGAAGTAGCCTAATGGAAGGGTTTGGCGGGATGCGTACTCAGGAGGGATGATTAGGTAGAAATTCTGCCGGAGCCTTGATATTCGATCTTTATCGGATAAACGCTGAATAACTTTTTGATAAGCTTCATCAGATAAGTTAAACTCGGTTATTATGTCATCTCCCGTAAAGGTATATCGACCTTTGCTGCGAAGATGATCTAAGTAGCGGCTAAGATATTCGTATGTATTCCCGTTGTTCATTTTAGTTTTCAACTGCATTACTGGACGGAATTCATCCAGTTATGCAGTTAAGAACTAAAAAAGTTCGATTAATTACAACTATTAAGCGATTGAATAAGATGGCGTTATTTACTAATTGTATAGCTTGTCCCTTTTAGTATCTGTATTCTTACATTATGCACAGCATATAAAACCAAAAATTAATTCATGCCCAATCAAATCTTATTAGATAACTGGACTTTGCAAGAAATCTCCTATTTAGGGAAATCAGGTCTTTCAAATGACCAAACTGATAAGTTAGTTGTTGATCAGGAAAATGATTCCCATTCTTTTGAGAAAATCTCTTCGGGCCTTATACAGCTTCAGGCACTTTTTAGTTTTCTGCAAAATTTAGTGTTGCGCGAAACCATTATTACTGATAGCAGATTTGTTCAAGTTTGGGATGACAGTAACTCATTAAAAAGAATCCAATCTGATGGGTTAATCAAGGTTCATGACTTTCAAGAAGAAAAGTTTATTGAAGTAAGAAAAGCTATTGTAGACCAACTATGTATCACTTCCAGTATTCAAGAAATACAACAACAAAATGAGCAGGGGTGGAAGAAGAATAGAAAAGTTGTTGACCCATTTTTGTCGCAACTGATATGGGGCGGTGCCGGTATGCTGGCAAGAGGTCATGTATATGAAACCTTCTATTTACCCCATCCACTTCGAGGTCATGCTTTTAAACAATATCTGATAGCTAAGAGAGATGCCTATACTGAAACATTAAGTTTCATATCAACAAATCAAACCAAGTTACTCTACTTCGATAATGAGGGCTCAGAGTCGATTCAAGTTAAGTTTTCACTTCCTCCACTCATCTCAGTAATCATTGAGGAATCAAATAGCTTTGAAGATTTATTTATAGTTGCACTACAACTAAGAGAGGAGTATGGAGACCTGAGATCGTGGTTAAAAAAGTTTCAGGAAGCTATTGATCATGAGGACACAAAAGAGATATCAACACACACAAAAACTTTGAAGTCAATTCAAAAATATATTGAAGCAAAGTATAGCCCAGATAAATTTGGTAGTCTTGATTTAAGTTTTGATGTACTAAATTTTAGTCCAGGTATATCAATTCCTTTGCCTATAAATAAAATTAGAAATAAAATTGGCGTTCGCTCTACTATCAATGATCTTATTTTAACTAAAACAGGATATTCATCTATAAAAAAACTTTTTAAGCTTTTAGGAGAAGAAAACTCAAAGCTTGGTAAGGTGGTTTATGACGAATTAGTTCGGAATTATAGTTCTGAAGGCTAGAAGCGTAGAAGGGTATATTTTATGAAATAAGTTTTCGGACAAGATATCGGACAGTAGCGGACATAAATAGGGGGGGATATAAGTCAAGTAATTTGAAAACAACGAGAGTGTAGATCAATACCAGTTGAGGATTCAATTATATATTAACCTTGGTAGGTGAAAAACCGGCAAACAAATCTTTCGTTTTCCTTCTCTTTGTCCACTCAAACAAAATTCAGAAAGCGCCTTTAAGGATCACTTAAATGCACTTTATTGCTAGTTAGATTTTTTTTTGCCAGCGAATATCAATTAAAATGGAACTATACAAGAGATTTGGACTCCAGCTCTCGAATTTAAGCGTCACGAGAACAAGCAGCTATTTTTTGATACAGTGAGTTGAGGGCCCTTAAAAATTCTCTCGTATTCAGTGAGCTCTTCATCCTACTAAATTAGGGATTTTATATATATTCTCAATAGTTAATCATTGAGTGATTATAAATAGTAAAACATAACCTGAAGACGTTTTCGGAAAAACAACACAAAATATCTATTGTATATTAGATGACTGTCTGATCTTTCAGGGTCGACATGGCAGGTCTGAAATGCATGCTCATCACTATGTTCAATATGGCCTGAGTAAATCTAATTCTTTTAAACTCAGTTCCAATGAATGGGCTAACTCAAAACATGTAAGTTCCTTTATTGTGCCTGGTGATGTATCTCATCAGGTTGAGTTAGACGGTTCAGATAGGGTGCTTATGGTATGGCTGGATCCTGAATTTTCAATTAAAAGGTCGATACCTGATTTACATGTCATAAATACCTCTATAGGTGATCTTGAATCTGAGTTGAAAACATTTATAAATGAGCCGATGAATTGTCAGACAGCCTATCAAATTTGGGAGGTGATTACAGGATGGCCTGTGACAGATTCTATGGATGAATTGGATGACCGTGTTTCTGGAAGTATAAAATGGATCAAAAAGCACTTAAACGATCAAACTATAACGGTGGAAGAATTGGCTGAAATAGTTTACCTCAGTCCAAGTCGGTTGATGCATCTGTTCTCTGAGCAGGTAGGTATTCCGATACGTAAATATATTTTGTGGCAGCGACTGCGGACCGCACTCCTGAAGCTTGCTATTGGTGAGACGATAACTGAAGCCGCTTACTCTGCTGGTTTTACGGATACCCCTCACTTGAATAGGGCCTTCAAAACAAATTTTGGTATTACTCCTTCAAAAATATTCAAAAACAGCAGGTTCATACAAGTGATTGGCTGCTGAGCTGTATATCCTATGATTGAACACTTAATTAGTTATAGGAGTAATTATGGAAATCTACCCACTTCAAACAGGAACCGTTAAATTAAAAAAAGCACAAAAGTCTCGCGAAATGGGAGGTATGCTGCGAGTTTTAGCTTCTAACGAATGGACAGCCTGGCTTCCTATTTATGCCTGGCTGATTAAACATCCTGAAGGAACTTTTGTAATTGATACCGGAGAAACCTCTAAAACATCTTATTCCGATTATTTTCCAAAATGGCATCCGTATTATCGCTATGGGGTTAAGATGGATGTAGCCAGGGAAGATGAAATTGACCGTCAGCTGGCCAGACTCGATGTGGATGCCAAAGAAATCGATACCGTTATACTGACTCATTTTCATACGGACCACGCAGGCGGTTTATATCATTTCCCAAATAGTAAGATCCTTGTCCCTAAAACAGAATATGAGGCTGCTAAAGGTACGTTGGGGAAATTAAGAGGGTACCTGCCTCAGCATTGGAAGGATTGGTTTCAGCCTAAAGAGATTGAATTTCAAAACCAGGTATATGGACCATTTGCTCGATCATTTCCTGTCACCAATGATGGAAGTATTATAATAGTTCCCACACCGGGACATACCCCTGGTCATGTTTCAGTGGTTGTAAATACCGGTAATGAAAAAATATTTCTGGCTGGAGATACCAGCTACACTCAGGATTTATTACTAAAGCTCAAACCAGATGGAGTAAGCCCAGATACAAAGCAGGCGCTAGATACCCAAAAGATGATATTAAGAATGGCTGAACAAGATCCGCTTGTATATTTGCCTTCACATGATCCTGACTCAGTCCACAGACTTGAGACTCGAAAGGCCTTGGAAGTTTAACAATTACCGAACGAAATGCCGGATGACGGATCAGAATGAGGCAATAACATTTTCTTGGCCCACTATCCATTACAGGTTAAATAGCATATAAGTTAATTTCAAAGTCGAAGATTAAAGGGTCTACAGGAAAATTAAGTATTAGTTATACATGGCAAACAAACCTTTCATTTACCTTCCCTTTAACCATCCAAAGTAAAACTTATATCTGCACTTGTTAGTCAATAAACGGCATTAAGGTGCATTCTAAGAAAGAATATTCTTTTCTTCCGAGCGTACAGAGAAGTACTAACGCCAAGCCATAAGATATTTACTTACAATGTCTTATGGATTTTTTGTTTTTGAGAGCGGTGAACATTTTTACATAAATGCGCTCTGTTGCCTGGTAAAAGCATTTCTTCTCAATAGCGATAACTGATACGGACTATACAAATGACTAAGGCTCCCAATAGTCAAATTTAATTGTCATGGTTAGATATCTGAAAACAAAGTTCAATCCATTGAGATTACTTTTTCGAATGCGGTTTTTAAAGCTTGGAGTATTACTACTTTCCCACTCCGAATACTTATGCAATAAAATCGACAAAGGGATGCAGAACTGACCGAGCCACCGAAAAGTGCGAGTATGGATGTTTATGATTTGATGCTTGGGAGGAGGTAAGCACGAAGTGATTTTCTGACACAGTATCATTAAATACTTAAAAATTCTGTGCGGAACTATCGTCCCTTCAATTTTTCATTCGTCTTAAGGGCAAATATATCAGCAAAAAAAAACTTGAGACTATGAAAGACAAAAACCATATAGCCATTATTGGAGCGGGGCCGGTCGGTCTTGCTGCGGCCGCTCATCTATTAGAAAGAGAAGAGCAACCCATTGTGTTCGAAGCCGGCCCCGAACCCGCTTTTGCCATCAAACAGTGGGAGCATGTGAAGCTATTCTCTTCCTGGGAATTCAATATTGATAGAACAGCGAAACGCTTGCTGGATAATCATGGCTGGAACCAGCCAAGTCAATTTGATCTGCCAACAGGTAAAGAATTTAGAGAGAAGTATCTTTTACCGTTATCGTCTCTTTCTGAAATGCAATCAAAAGTTCGATTAAATTCAATGGTTACTGCTGTAAGTCGTAAGCATTGGGATAAGGTGAAGGATGCAAATCGAGGTGACTATCCCTATATACTAACAATTCAGCAGTCTGATGGAGAAGAATATCAGGTGGAGACCAAGGCGGTAATCGACACTTCAGGCACCTGGTTTAATCCCAACCCAGTGGGATCAAGTGGCATTCCGGCACCGGGAGAAAAGAAAAATGAACAGTTCATTACCTATGGTATTCCTGATGTACGCGATACCTATCAGTCGGATTATGCCGGGAAATCCGTAGCCGTAGTAGGAAGCGGGCATTCAGCTATGCAGATAGTATTGGACCTGCTCAAGTTGCAGGATGAGGCGTCCTATACTCGTGTTCACTGGATCATGCGCAGCACAAATCCTGCCAAGGTCTTTGGTGGTGGGGAAAATGATCAGCTTAAGGCGCGCGGTGAACTGGGAGAGCGAGCGAAAAAAGCAGTAGAAAAGGGTGTGGTGACTCTTCATACCCCATTTTTATTGCAGAGAATTGAGCGTTCAAAAGGGGCTCATAACCTTGAAATTATTGGTAATGTTCAAGGGAAAAGCAAGTCGGTAGAGGTCGATCGTATTATAGGTACCACTGGATTTCGTCCCGACTTAAATTTCATACGCGAAGTTCGTACCGCTATTGACCCGGCCATAGAATCAGTAGCAGATTTGGCACCACTAATTGATCCCAATTTTCATAGTTGTGGTTCGGTGCCACCTCACGGGGTAAATGAACTTAAACATCCAGACGAAAACTTCTTTATCGCGGGTATTAAAAGTTACGGACGTGCTCCTAATTTCCTGCTTGCGACCGGCTATGAACAGGTACGTTCTATTGCGGCTTATCTGACCGGAGATTATGAGGCTGCGGATAAGATCGAACTTCATCTACCTGAGACCGGAGTTTGTTCTACAGATTTTATCCTGGATGCAGATACTGAAGATGCTTGCTGTGTGAAGGATGTAAAATCAAAAGCCGAGGGAGAGACTGGCTGCGGATGTAGTGGGCAGGAAGAATCAGAAACGTTAAATGCTGCTTGTTGCTGATATCCTGATGATTTCTACACTTAGGCTATTGTCGAAGATCCGTTCGGAAAAAGAGCAACTCAACTTGGTCGGCTGGCTGTCGGTAAGCCAGCTGATTGGCTGGGGGACCTTTTATTACGCTTTTACCCTGTTTAATACTCCTCTCGCAAAGGAGTATGGTTGGACTTCTTCGGAAATCAATATGGCATTAACGATTGGTTTTATCTCTTGGGCAGTAGCGGCCCCTTTTGTGGGTAATGCATTGGAATGGCTCGGAGGGAGTAAAGTGATGAGTATTGGTTCGATGATGGGAGTCTTTGCTTTTCTTCTCTGGGCTGGTTCATCATCTCTCTCTCTGCTTTATGGAAGTTGGATTCTAATGGGAATTGCTATGGCCTGTTCATTGTATGAACCCGCTTTTTATGTGTTAACGCAGGCGTTCCCTGACCAATATAAGAAAGTGATCACGTGGTTAACTCTGGCCGGTGGTTTTGCCAGCACCATATTTATTCCGCTTACTGACTTTTTAATACAAACCGTAGGATGGCAGAAGAGCTTACTTTTGCTTGCCGCTTTTAACGTGTTTATTGCATTACCAATACACATTTGGAAATTGCCGGCTGGAAAAGCCAAAGAATCCACAAACAGAAAGCAGAAGTTATTGGATTTTGGCTTATTTACGGAAGAACCATTCAAGCCCCTGACATTTTGGGGCTTAAATTTATGGTTTATCATTTTCAACAGTATTGCCACCGGTATCACTTTTTTGTTTATTCCTCTTTTATCGGAAGTCGGCACGGATAAGTCATTGCTGATTATCAGCTATTCACTCATCGGTCCAATGCAGGTGTTGGGCCGGTTTGCCCTTATTTGGCTGGGTGGCAAGCTTCAAACACTGAAGCTGGGAACTCTCACTGTGTTTATGGCATCGCTCGGTATTGGATGTGCAGCCCTGTTTCCGAAAAGTCTACTGGCACTGCTGCTATTCTCCCTGCTTTTCGGTACTTCGAAAGGGATTATGACCATTATCAAAGGTACAGCTGTAGCCGAGCAAATGGATTTATCGGTGTATGGTAGAACCAATGGTTGGTTGTCTCTCTCTTCCATGCTGTTTAAAGCACTCACTCCGACAATTGTAGCGGCTTGGTGGACCTACTCCGGAGACCCTGTAAAAATTTTATACTCAATCGCCGGTATGGTGCTGTTAGCATTAGCGGGTATTATGATGATCAAAAAAGACCAGTAGAAAACCTTTCTAAGTGTTAGTAATTTCTTCGGCAGTGTCTTGTTATTAACCAACTGTTGTCTTCTCTATGGTGCCATTAAAACTATCATCAAAGAAAGTGCACAGGACAATACACTCATCTTTATCGCCTGAGGTTATAACTACTTCACCTGATGAATCCCAAACTGTATTTTTGCCGCAAGCAGGCCAACCTCCTGTTTGTGAAATATGATTGGATAAAAGGACTGGTATTTTATATCCAGAGGCAATATTGGATAAAATCCTCGCATCTGCTTGATAAGCGGGTTCTGAAATTAATGCGCTTGCAACATACATATCCGCCCCGTTTGTAACGGCATTTGCAGAGTGTCTGGGATTGGAATAATCAGCGCAAATAGCCAAGGCTATTCGATGTTTATTAATGGAAAACAGGTAGTCTTCAGTGCCAGTTGAGCAATAGGCATCCTCGCCTGTATGCAAATATTGCTTAGAGTAAAACTCAATATCTCCATTTGGAAAACAGATCACAGCACCGATTGACGGCTTACTTTTTTTATTTATCAACGGGCACCCTGCTATAACAACTATGTTGTATTCTACTGATGATTCGGATAACACCCTAAACTCGTTGGGTTCTTGTTGAAATGATAGTTGATCAGCAAGTTCTAACTCGTATCCTGTCAGTGAAAGTTCAGGAAAAACAACCACATCAGCGCCAAAGTACGAGGATTCAGAAATATATGATAAATGAATCTTTACGTTTTCCTTAAGAGCACCTTTTATTACCGGGATTTGTGCCAGACTAATTGTAACAGAACCAGGAGTCATTCATCCTCGGTAAACATATTGGTATTCATATTGAAAGGTTGCAATGTGTATGTATCATTGTAAATGCTGAGATCGGATATTTGTACTAAACCAATTCATTCCTTACAGGTGTGCACCCGATAATTTTATTTTGATCATTATATTTTAAATGGCAGCAACGAACATTAAATTCATTGATAATGATTTTGCGAGCTTTTTGCACTCTTGACTTGAAAGTAGTGTAAGGTATATCAAGAGCTTGTGCAGCTTCTTTTTGGGAAAGGGTTTTTGTGAAAACTTCCCGAAGATAATTTTCGTCCTCTTGAGAATACTCATCAATTAGTTCATAGAGGCACTCTGAAACTTCATCAAATTCAGATGTAGAGTCTATGATAGATGATTGATCATCCGGAATTTCCAAATTATCCAGTTTCTCTTCTTTTTTCTTCCGGCTGTAGTCAATCAGGGTATTTCGCGCTATTTGAAAGATCCACGCTTCATGATTTTGAATCTCTGCCAATTTCTTTTTATTTGTGAGAACCTTATGAAATGTATCCTGCATTAAATCACAAGCCAGTAAGTTATTCTCCATTCTGCTTTTAAAGTAGTAGCATACTTTGTCGGAATATGATTTCCAAAGCTGTTCTGAGATATAATCGAATTTATTCAAATTTGACATTTTTTTATCTGCTGCAGATTAAATAATAGTGTTTGAAAATAATAAGTTAGTAACTAAAAAAGTAAGGATATTCGTAAAATATTCACTCGAATGCATTCATTGTATAACGCATCCAGGCTTCTTTGTAAAGATTTTCTAAGCATTTTACGAAATAAATAAGGCATCATTTTCACCATGAATCCTTCAAAAGATTCTTCCGTTTTAACCAAGACACCATCATCTTTTTTCTCAAATGTCCAGCTATGGATAGCTCGAATGCCTAGCATTCTGCCGGTCCATGTAATTCGTTGTTTGGGAATTACTTCCTGAATCTCAGAAATAATCGGTGCCCCACCCGCTATCCAACGGAAGCTCGTTCCCGGCGCTACCGGACCGTTTAATTGGACCCGGGAGATTTCGGTATTCCATTTGCTCCATTCAGCAATATTGGTCTGCACGTCCCAGGCAATATCCAGAGGGACAGGAATCCACTTTTCGGCGGAATACGTTACCGGTGCATTGTAATTGATTTCCATGTGTTGTTTTTTAAAAGTAATACTTGGGTTAAAAAGCTATATCATTGACTGGCGTTATCGAATACCAGGTTCAGAACCCTATACCTGAAATGTTGAAAATTATCCGTTTCTGAATTGTACGACTCTTTCCTCTGTATTTGCCGAACGGCAACAAGATTTGCCCCGGGAATCACAACCAGATATTGTCCCAAGTAACCTTCGGCATAATACCCTGCAATTGGTCCATATTCTTTCTTGAAAATATTTTCAAATCCATTTTGACGGAAATTCTTATCTCTGATTTCGCGCCAATCACTTCCGAACACTTTTTGCATTGTTTGCCTATACGAATCAATCCCATTGATGCTTGATTCCTGTAAAGGCTCAAGCTTGTTTAGGATTGAAGAGTCAATGCCTGCTTTTATAAAGTCCTCAATTCTTTCCTTGGTGAGATTGTAGTGAACATATTCTGGCATCCTCCACCATAACAAGCCTGAGAGTGGATAATAGGTTTGTCCTTGTTCAAGCATTTCGTTGATATAGTCTTCGCTTACCAACTGATTATCATTCCAGATGCCTTTGTGTAACACCAATTGGCCAAACTTGGCAAAATCTCTGGCTGAAAGCTCCAATCCCGCCATGGCGTGAGGAGTTTCTGACTTGTCCAAATACCATTTATAATCTGTTATATGCAGGGGCCTGAAAAATTCATCCCTGAAATAATGATCCATACGTTTGCCGGTCGCTTTCTGAAAAATACCGGCAAGAAGATTTACCGCTTTGTTGTTATAGCTGAACTCGGCTCCGGGATCGGACGTTAATTCTGCGGTCAGGGCAAGTTGCAAAGCATTGGGTGAGGGGTATATCTCAACACCGGCATTAGAAACATTCTGCAACCCGGAAGTATGGTTTAAAAGATGCCTTATTGTTATATCTTTTTTCCTGCCCTGTTTCCACTCGGGAAAATAGGAGTGCACAGGTTGATCTAAGGAATCTATTTTTTGCTGGTACAACAGCCGGCCTACTCCCAATGCAACAACCGATTTTAGGCCGGACATTAACTCGATTTTTTGTGGACCGTCGGAATACCATTCTACTAATAGACTGTCATCTTTCATAAGAAGGAAAGCATCACTATTCGTTGCAATAACCTCCTCTTTTAGTTCATTTAAGGCGTCACGGTTTAGGCTATTTAGATCTTGAGATTCAACTGAAAAAGGAATAATCAGCAATGCCAGGATGATTAGTAGTTTATTTTCTACAGTTTTCATTATTACTCTTTGCGATTGAATAAGTTTGTTTTCTGCTCATGTTCTCGGCTGAAAACGTAATTGAATTGGTGTGTTTTCCTCTCGATTATCAAAACAATCATAGAGTTTTTCGGCAATTAAGATAATCTCCAGTATTCCAGATCCCATCAGCATAAACCTGCCATTGATACTTAAACTCATCTTTTGATTTAATTTCATAGACATAGCGATTTTCCCTGAAAGGAGCTGCAGCAAGTGTATCAGCTGTTAGCACCAAAGTTTTAGTATCCTTGACATTACCAACAAAGTATCGTGAGTTCGCTTCCTTACTTCCTTTTAGTGTAGAAACAAAAGTATATGTCAGCGTATTACTGGCTGAATCTACATTCCAGAGTCCCAACGCATGAAATGAATTTGGAGGCAGGTCTTTATGCTCATATTCCAATGCTTTACCTTCCATTGCAGGTGTAAAAGTGATACTCGCCTCAAGTGGGCGATTGTCTTTCGTAAAAGCTCCTTTACAACTCCATTCTCCCCTAAATTGAGCAATTAACTCTGCAACTTTAGCCGGTTGCCTGCTCGCTTTTTGAGCATATAGATCTGGAAAAATAGTTAGAATCAAAAGGACAATGAGGAATATTTTTTTCACGTTTTTCTGTTATTTAGGTTAATTTTTAAATTATTGTCGAAAAATTCGCTCCAGAATCATCATCTGCTGACTACTGACAGGACTTATTATTTTTAATACTTCCTTAGAATCTCTTTCTAAGAAAAAAGTTGTTTCCTGATCTTCTTTTCGGGTGAGAACTTTCCAAACATCAAACGTATTTTTTTGTGAGTCAGTAATTTGGGTTTGCCCCACCACTTCTACTTCATAGTTTACTAACCCGGATTTGCCGTTAGCGTTTACTTCGTGGGTTTGTACTAAGGTG
Organism: Rhodohalobacter barkolensis; assembly: GCF_002834295.1. Lineage (NCBI taxonomy): Bacteria > Pseudomonadati > Balneolota > Balneolia > Balneolales > Balneolaceae > Rhodohalobacter > Rhodohalobacter barkolensis. Next base: position 346,828 of record NZ_PISP01000002.1, read on the forward strand.
TGATAGTTTTCATCAAGGGGTAGTAATTGAAGAATGATATCTAACCAGTTAGAATCAAAATGATGGAGATTGAAGGAATTGTTAATGGTTATAACATCTCCTGATGAAGGAGTGTACTTTCCTGTTACAATTCCTTTTTCATAGTACAATTCGATTTTTCTGGCTTTATTTTTTGAATAATGAAATATCGGTTTCAAGCTTTGGTTTGTTGCTCTAACGCTGTCAAAATGCACCGGTTGATTAATTAGTCTCATCACTTGTATTCTTTCTACTTGCCCTTCTCTTTCCAGGAATTTTAACCGGTCATGCAAAGTGCCTAAAGAATCGCGTTTCTGATGGACCTGTAAATAAATATTGAAAGTAATATCATATTGCCGGAGCTTGGTATAATCCAGATTCCCGGAACCAGGAATGATTACAGATTTCGCTGAATCTGTAGTTTGCGATTGCGCGGAATACGAGCATAACAAACACATTAACAAGAGGGTGAACCGGGCAAAAATTTTATGATCTCTTATAGCATAAAGAAATATCATGATGATGTATTGTTGTTACGATTAATGGACGAACGTTTTGATGAAATAAATGACTCCACCCCTCTTTTTTTAGCAGTACTTAGTACTGGAAAGTATAATTGAACTTGGCTTGCAGGGAGTGAATTTCAACGGGATCATTCAAGTGGAGCTGTTCAAAAGGTGTATTGTTTTGTCCAAACCTGTAGACCAGAAATAAGTCGGAGCCATCTGCAATATTGAAGCGAAATCTTGCAAATGAAGAGGTTACATTGGTTAAGCTGTTGTATTGGGCTAATCCTGATATTGAGATATTGGGTGCCGGTTTAACATCCAGTCTTCCACGTAACAACAGGCTGCGATATAACTGGCCGCGCTCCTCAAAGTTTATGTTGTAGTATTCCATATCACCGGATAGCTCAAAATTAGGATTGATACTCCATTCCGGAGAAATGACCGTGCCTACTCCTTTGCCGTCAAAAAAACCTCCCACCGATGTAGAAGCGTCCAGACGTAAGCGACTGCCCTTTGAGGTAGAAAATTTGACAAATACCTCTTCGAATCCATATTGCCCGGCGGGGATAGAGACCCGTTCAGAAAGGTTATATCCGGTTGTCAGATGTTCTGTCTGATGTTTGACGCCAAACTGAATCACAAAACCGGATTTGAACGAAGTATAATTTTTGATTAAAATCGACGAGCTTTCCATTTTATTAGACGTATTTCCGACATATATATGGGCATCTGTTATCAGCTGGGATTTTTGGATAAAAGAATGTTTCGGTGCCTCCCAGCCGTAGGCGATACGATCACCGTATCGGGTAAAATCAGTGCGATCAACAAAACCCAGTCCAGGATTGTAACTTTGTCCCATCCTGTTGATTGAAAACTTGTAGAAAAAGCCGATGTAGGATTTGCGTTCAGCTTTAATCAGCATATTAGTATTGTTGAGCCAACCACGCGTATAACCGGATGAATCTGGATCATCAAAGGTATGACTATATCGACCGGTAATGAACAGATCCCGGTCTCCTTCCCAGACCATATCCACTCCATAAGCCAGGTTATAAACATTCGATTGCGATACCCGGGAAGTGGACATAAAACCGACATAAGTAGAACGATCGTCACTTAAATTTCTACGGACCCGAATCACACCGAAGCTTTCGCCTTCGTTACCATATTTTGGGGCCGACTGCAAACTCAGTGCGCCGATATCCCAGCGCCCGGCACGTCCTGTCAGCCGAACTCCGCCATCAATAGGCACGTCTCTGCCTTCATCCGTTAGGCCAATACGCCGGCTGTAAAAAAGATTGGTTGGACCGCCGGTATTGAAGGAAAAAAGTCCGGCACGTTCCTGGAAAAAGGTGCGTTTCTCTTCCCGGTGGAGCGGAAAGCGGGTCAAATTTATTTGCTGATTGTCATCTTCGACATGGGCGAAGTCGGTATTGACTGTAGCATCGAGTGTAAAATTTGAGGATAACTTGTATTTGGCATCAATACCAATATTCGGCGAAAACTGGCCATGATTATCACCACTGTTTAACTGCTCATGGTCATACCCGCCTAAAAAATAAGGGGTAACAAATAACGGCTTTGATTTAGTGCCGATATCTGTATTGAAGCTAAAGGCAGCCGTTTTCGAGGGTTTAAAATAGCTGTCATTGCCATAATCATTGCTGATCAACGGGTACGTATCAAATTCGTTGTTATCAGCCGAATACTTCCACACTGATAATCCTGCAACAACTTTTCCATCTTTCTTTTGATATTGCAAACTGCTCAGCGGTATGCGCATTTCAAAAGACCAATACGTATCCTCTCGATTTACTTTGACTGTCCAAAAGGTATTCCAATTCAGATTCTTGGAAAATTCGGCATCATCAGTAACGGCAAGATCGGTTTTATTGCCGGAAGGAGAAGTTATAAATACGTTCGCGCTCTTTTTGTCATTATACCCGTCTATTACCACCCCAAAAAGATCAGAACTGTAATCCAGGTCATCCCGGCTAAGCTGTCGGTCATTTATATCAGACGAGTTATACTTAAAATATCCGCCTACGTATATAGCATTGCCGCTGTGGGCTACTTTAACGGTAGTTTCAGTCGAAGGGGGATTTCCATAAATCGGCTGACTCATTTTCAATGGGAGCGTATGAGCTGATTTCCAAAAACGCTCATCCAAACTTCCGTCAATAGTAACTGCATCACTGACATACGGTATGGAAGTTGTTTGCGGATCATTTTTTGCTTGGATTGATGCAGTTAGTATGAATCCCAGCAGTTGAATTAATACAAAAAACATAAATCTGAAAGAGAATAACATGCGTGTAATATATTATTGTAGATATTTGGTCATGATTCGAAATAGAGACGAATCAATGTTTGAAAAGACGAAAATTCAGACTCTTTTATTTCGTCTGTAGAAAGGTATCAGGTGACCAAATGGGGCGAAAGGAGAATGGGATGTATGACAACGATTTGGGGTGCCACACAAGCTTTTGTGATAAATAACAAGGATTAGCTACTCAGCACAGCATCAAAGGAATGGATGTAACTTCTCGAAACCGGGATAACTTCTTCCAAACCGTCAATTGTTAATCGATATCCCTGGGCATTGCCTTGTACAGAAGTGATATAATCAATATTAATGAGAAAAGAACGATGCACCCGTATAACATTTTTAAACGGGCGGAGCTGTTTTTCTATTCTCTTGAGTGTGTTTCGTTTTATATATCTGTTGATATTTTTCTGTTCATCTTTCAGGTAAAATTCCACATAATTTCCATCAACACGAGCAAAAATAAAATCCGCAATATCAAAACTGATTATATCTTGCTCGCTTTCAGCTTCAATAGTTACCGATTGTGATTTGGGTTGGCGTATTGAGGTATTAATTTCGTGTACCACAGTATCCCAGTCAGAAGCTTTGTGGGAAGTAGAAAGAACCAGGTAAACCAAATTAACAAGTGTGAGCAGGCTGGCTACAAGAAAACCAAACAAGTAGCTATGGGTAATTTCTTCCAGCAGGTAATCGAGCGACAAATTTTGTGGATTAACATATACCAGCTCTCGCAAAAAGAAGTTAGCGATACCAATACTACATAAAATAACAGCCCACAATCCCAGCTCTTTTAGCACTGTCCACTTGCTTTCCTCGACAAATTTGGGCAAAAGTTTCTGAATTAAAATAATACTCAGGAAAAAAACGATACTGTCGACTACTCCGAATATTAAAGCAATAACCGCGAATGAAAACCTGTGCTCTTCATAGTTAATATCGAACGGTTTAAAAAGATACATGAAGAGGGGGATAATAATCGCCAGCACTAAAGCTATATTGAATACTCTTCTTATTGAATCGTAATAAAAGGGGTACGGTTGCTTTAGCTGAAATTTTTGTAAGAAATCCACTTGAATTAAATGAGTAAAAGATAGAATAAGTAAATATAAAGTTAATATACTGAATCGATTTTATATTGTTTTTTTATAGTCTGTGATAAACTTAAAGGGCTAAATATTCCATTATTTGTTTAATGAATTTTCCGGCAAACAAAACTTTCATTTCCCTTCCTTTCAACCGCTTAAACAGAAATCAGAATTGGTCTTTAAACATCATTAAAGTGCATTTTAAAGTATCTAAATGAAGACTTTTGCTTTCTTCCGGGCGTACATAGACGCACGATTTCAAAGCCATAATGTATTTACTTATAATATCTTATGGCTTTTTTATTTTTGGGTTGGTCCAACATTTTTCTTTAAGCGTGCCTGATTGCTTCAAATGTGCTTTATAAATATTCCGAAAAACATTTTGGTATCATAAAAAAACAGCGACTTGCTTTGCCACAAAGCCGCTGTTCTTCTTTCTTCATTTTAACCTGAGGCCATATAGCCAATAAATTACTGCGTCTCAAACTGAGCAAGCAATGCAGGAATTACTACCATATTGAGCATCGTTGCACTCAGCAATCCTCCCAGAATGACTTGTGCCATGGGAGACTGTATCTCATTACCCGGTTCACCGACTGCAATGGCCAGGGGAATCAAAGCAAGCCCGGCAGTTAATGCCGTCATCAAAATTGGATTGAGTCGCTCCATGGCTCCCTGCCGGATCGCCTGTATGAACTCTTTTCCTTCTTTTCTCAAGTACTGATAGTGGGAAACCATCAGGATACCGTTTCGTGTGGCAATGCCGAACAGGGTGATGAACCCAACCAATGATGCGATGGTCACAATCCCGCCCGTAAACAGAACCATATATATTCCGCCAATCAAAGCGAAAGGCAGGTTTACCATGACCACCAAAGCAGTTTTCAGCGATCCAAATTCAAGGAAGAGCAGAAGATAAATCCCGAGGATGGAAAAAATACTGAGCAGCAGGATAATATTCGTTGCCCTGGCTTCACTTTCAAACTGCCCCCCATACTCTACAAAGTAGCCCTGCTGCAGTGTGATGTTTTCTGAAACATTTGATCGAATTTCATCAACGGTTCCTCTCAGATCGCGTCCGGCAACGTTGGCTGAAACCGTGATCGCCCGCTGTACATTTTCACGGCTGATGGTGTTCGGTCCGCTTCGGGATTTAATAGTTGCAAGTTCAGCAAGGGGCACAATCGTTCCGTTTTCCAGGTTAAAGGTAGCGTTTTGAATCGCTTCGATACTGCCTCTGTGATTTTCATCAAACCGGACCAGCAGGTCAAACATTTGATCGCCTTCCTGAATCTGTGATACCACTTCTCCGGCAAATGCAACATCCACCAGTTCAGACAAGTCGCGGATGGACATTCCATGCCGGGCCAGTGAACGCCGGTTGGGCCTGATCTGTATCTGCGGAACATTTTGCTGCTGCTCAATAGAAAGGTCTACAATCCCGTCCACCGGTTCCATCTGCCCTCTAACCTCTTCAGCCATTGCTCTGAGCCTGAACAGGTCAGGTCCGAAAATTTTGACAGCAATGTTAGCCTGAGTGCCGGACAACATGTGATCAATACGGTGACTGATCGGCTGACCGATGGAGATGTTGGTTCCCGGTACAACAGTCAGATCTTCACGAAGATCGGCCAAAGCTTCCTCCTTTGTCATGCCTTCTGGCAGGTCCAGTCGTGCATCAATTTCGGAAGAATTGGGGCCCTGGGCGTGCTCATCCAGTTCGGCTCGACCGGTTCGTCGTGATGTGGAAGTTACAGCCGGGTGATCCAGCAGAATTCGCTCCACCTGGTTTCCGATCTCATTCGATTCATCCAGCGATGTTCCGGGAATGGTGACTGCGGTAACCACAAGCGTTCCTTCGTTGAACTCTGGTAAAAATGATCGGCCTAAAAAAGGGAGAACGATCAACGTTGTTAAGAAGAGCAATAACGCCCCGGCTAATACTGACTTTCTAAACCGCAGGACAAAATCCAGAACCTTTTCGTAACCGGCTTTCAGCTTTCCGGTAAACCAGCTTTCTTCCAGTTTTCCCTTTGCGGCCTGATTTGGCAGCAGGTAGTAGCAAAGGGCAGGGGTTACGGTCATAGCTATCAGCAGGGATGCTCCAATGGATACGATATACGCCAGACCCAGTGGCTGAAGCAGGCGACCTTCAATACCACTTAGAAAGAAAAGCGGAACAAATGCGATAATAATAATCAGTGTGGCATTAATTATGGATGTCCGAATCTCTTTTGAGCTTTCAAAGACCACATCAAAAGCCGATTGTTGCTGCGCTGCCGGAAGCTGATGGTTTTCCCGAAGTCGCCTGAACGCATTTTCCACATCAATAATGGCATCATCCACAATCACCCCGATGGCAATCGCCATGCCGCCAAGAGTCATGGTATTGATGGTGACATCAAAAAACTCGAGAACGAATACGGCAAATACCAGGGATAACGGGATGGCCGTGAGCGAAATCAGCGTGGTGCGATAGTTGGCCAGGAATAGAAATAGAATCACAATAACCAGGAAGGCACCGTCGCGGAGAGCTTCCACCACATTGTCGATCGCCAGGTCGATAAAATCAGCCTGCCTGAACAGCTTTGTATTTATGGTAAACCCATCAGGCAGCGTTTGCTCGATTTGAGCCATTGTCTCATCAATCCTCTGTGTCAGCTCCAGGGTATTGGCTCCCGGTTGTTTCTGGACAGAAATGATCGTGGCCGGTTCCGCATTGACTGACGCGTCCCCGATCTTTTGCGCTGCCGCTATTTCAACGGTTGCCACATCCCCGATGGTTATTGGGATATTGTTTCGCTCCGTGATGACGGCTTGTTCAAGGTCTTCTACCGCATACGCGCGGCCAATACCCCGAATGGTGAACTCCTGACTGTGTTGATTAAAAAAACCGCCTGAAAAGTTCTCATTTGAATATTCGGCTGCATCTAAAACCTGATTAAGAGTAACATTGTACTCTTTTAGGCGGTCGGGGTGAACACGCACCTGGTACTGTTTCTTCCCGCCTCCGATCGGTATCACCTGCGCCACACCCGGAATGGCCAGCAACCTGCGGCGGATCTCCCAGTCGGCGGCTGTTCGAACATCCAATTCGGAATGTTGGTCGCTGTTTACACTGACCAACATAATTTCACCCATAATGGATGATATCGGAGCCATAACCGGGGGTTCAACCTGTTCGGGTAAATTCCCTGCCGCCATTTTAAGTTTTTCGTTTACGATCTGCCGGGCCTGGAAAATGTCGGTTCCCCACTCAAACTCCACCCAAACAATCGAAATTCCCATAGACGTGGAAGAGCGTACCCTTCGAACACCGGTCGCTCCATTGACGGCGGTTTCCACGGGAAGGGTTATAAGCCGTTCCACCTCTTCGGATGCCATTCCGTGAGCTTCGGTCATTACGGTAACCGTTGGGGCGGTAAGATCGGGAAATACATCAACCGGCATTTTTTGAACGATGTATATCCCGGCTACTAATATGACAAGGGAACTGACCAACACCACAAGCCTGTGCCTGATCGAACCTCTGATTAATGAATCTAACATAGTTGTACAGGTTTAGGATTAATGGGAGTGTCCGTGTGCGGGAGCTTCTGAAGAAAGGGAGGCCATTTTAACACGGTAGGCGTTGACGGTAACAATCCGTTCACCTCCCTCAAGCCCGGAGACAATCTCCACTTGGCCGCGGTTTCGAATGCCGGTGACCACTTCCCGTTTTTCAAATGATTCGCCTGAACGGTGTATGAACACCGAGTAGGTTCCCTCTTCCTCGACCAGTGCCGATTCGGGAACGGACAGTACGTTCTCTTTTTGCTCGGTATCGATTTCTACAGTTGTGAAAAGTCCGGTTTGCAGAGTTTGATCGTCATTATTGATCTCGTAGATCAGCGAAACAGTGCGCGATTGCGGATCAACATTTGCTCCGCGGCTCACCAGCCTTCCCTCCACCTCATTCAGTGCAATTTGTCTGTCACTACCCTGTATCGAAAACACGGCCGACTCCGGATTGCCCAGGGAGTTTCTCAGATGAGCGGGAAGGTGAACATTCAATCGGATTTTTGACAAGTCGGCAATACGGAACAGTGGGTCACCGGCGCTAACCTGCATCCCCGGTGTGACGAACATCTCTGTGATGGTACCGGCTATCGGAGCTTTGAGCTCAAACCGGTACGATTCGGAATCATCACCGTACCCGTCGATCGCATCCTGTTCAATCTGCAGTGTTTCATGAATGGTTTGATAGCGAATCAGCGCCTGACGGTACTCCATCCGGGCCTGCTCCAGTTCCGCTTCGGGGATGGCCTCATTGGCAAACAGGCGCTCAGATCGCCGAAGGTTATTTTCCGCAAGTTCGAGCCGCGATTGTGCGTTGATAAACTGTTCTGCATAGTTTTCGCCGTCTTCAGACTGAATAGCCGGATTCAGTCTCAGCAGCGTATGTCCTTTTGAAACCTGCTGACCCGATACCGGTAAATCACGGTTCATACTGCTCAGAACAATTCCTGCAAAAGGTGCTGACACGATCGATTCTTTTTGAGTAACCGGGTGTGTTTCCCCGTGTGCTTCAATCGTTCGATAAAGTGTTTGTCTCCCGACAGGCTCAGTGCCAAACGGGATATTCCACTGCTGCTCTTTTAGAAAGGATATCAAATTGGGATCCTCGTCCTCGTGAGTTGCCGGAACCTCTTCTGCTGAGCTATAAACGGGAATGCCATTTACCTGAAGTGTATCATCTACCATTCCTTTGATGATAATGGCCAGATCATACCTTCCTGCGCGTTCAAAGATAACATCCGGGCCATAAATCCCCGGAACCTGAACTTCCGTTTCAGTAATGGAGCCTTCATTGCCCCGCTCTGAACTAAACACAAACTCCACTTCCGATTCGGAAACGGGTTTGAAATCCGAAAGGCGCGTAAGGTGCACCGCAAAGGTAGCTTCCTGACCAACAATCAGTTCCGGATATTCCATGAACAGCTCAGTTTTATCTGTCCACTGGGTAATCACCCCGGCCCCTTCCAGTTGGGATTCCTCATCGTGGCTATGGGCGTCATCTCCATCGTGGGAGTGGCCTTGTTGATCTTGTGCTTGTTGTGCAGGCTGCTCGTGGGTATGATCGCCCTCTTCTTCATGGCTATGGCCTTCCTGATCTGATCCGCCACCACACCCCACCAAAAGCAGGGATGAGCACAGAATGATATATGTTATAAGCTGTTTCATTGCGTCGAAATTTATTCGTGATTAGTTAGTTGGATGCCAGAGTATTAGTGATCGTGTTCTTCATCCCCGTGAGAATGCGTTGAGTCATCATCATGAGTATGCTCTTCCTCATGGCTGTGGTCGCTGTCTTCGTCATGGGAGTGATCTGATTCTACGTCAACAGAATCTGCACCACCTCCAATACGCACGGCATCACTATCACCTGTTGATGATTGTTGGGCGGGTTCTTCATGGGTGTGGTCGCCATCGGATCCGTGTGAATGATCTTCATTGTCTGAGGCGCATCCTGCTACTACTAATCCTGTGATAAGTGCTAAAAGTGTTATGAATTTTTTCATTGTTCTGAGTGGTTTTGAGTTGAAGATATTTTTCCTGAAGTGAGGGTATCTAGTGTAATAAGAGCTTGTTGGAAATCTGCGACTATACGATGCTGAAGGCTGAGCCCGTCAACAAATGCTTTGGTGGCATCCAAAAGTTCTACTAAAGAAAAACGTCCTTCCTGATATGCGGATCGCGACGTCTCCAGCATCTCCTGGGTTAGTGGATTTTGCTGCATCTCCTGCCACTGACCGTACAAATTCTGCACTCGGCGGTAGGCAACATCTACCTGATTGCGAATAGTTCGCCGTTGAATATGCACAGATGTTTCCATGCTCCGCTGATCGGCTTCCGCCATCCTGATGTTTCCGCTGTTTCGGTTGAAGATGGGAATCTGAATTCCCCCGCCAATGACAAATCCTTCCGAGCCGTCCGACTGATTTTTATAGCCGAAATTGACTTTTAAGTCAGGTAGGCGTTCTCGTTTTTCCACTCTGTATTTAAGTCCGAGAGCCTCCGTTTCCAGTTCCATGGCTTGTAAATCAGCTCTGTACTCAAGGGCATATTGCCGAAGTATCTCCGGATCTTCCAGAATCGGCTCCACCGGTAAATCGGGTTCAACCTGAAATTCAAAACCGGATTCTTCTGATGAAGTGATCATTGCAGCCAATTGTTTTTGAGACTGTATCATCTCCAGCTCTACTTCATTACGCTCGCGCAGATACCGGTTCTTTTCAATGGTAAAACGCTGTACCTGAAGTCCTGACTCGGTGCCTTCTGCCTGACGGTTTCTGGCCGATGCCAACACCTGATCAATAACTTCCAAGGCCTGGTCATACACCTCAAGCTTGTGCTGTAAATACCAGTATTCTACGTACAGGGATTTCACCTGTTCAATAAGAACAGACTGATCGTACTGGTAGGATAGAGTAGCAGCTTCACTGCTTTTATTGGCACTTCTGTTTCGAAGAAACGGCTGTCCCAGCAGTTCAATCGGCTGCGAAATCTGATAGGTGGTTTCGTCATAATCAAGCGTACCGGCGTTAAGCTGTTCCCTGAAGATGCTCACCTCGGGATTCATGTACGACTTGTACTGTTGAGCCGCTCCCTGTCTTCGGAGTTCTTCAAGTTTGGCCAGTTCCTGTTGAAGACTGTGCTGTTTGAAAAGCTCAACAGTTTCCTCAAGAGAGAGTATTTGAGATTGGGCGTGTACCTGTAACGGTATCCAAAGGAATACCAAAAACAAGATCCACCACTTGGATGATTTCATATGAAATATGTATTAATGGTTGTGAAATACGAATTGAGATAGCTGAGAAAAGATGCTATCTGCCTAAGGGATAGAATTATCCCAGGGGTGGGCCGCGAAGGGAGTAAGAAGAGAAAGGGTTGGACTGATATAGATCATCCGGCGGTGGCAAATCGAAAAAAAGTGGAAGTGGAGTTTGAGATACTGAATAGCTGCTTAATACTCCTTGAGAAGAAAACTGATCAGATTTTGTAGAAGCATTATTTGTGGTTTTCTGCGTGTGCGTTCCTGACAGATCAACAGTAGCGATTGGATGCTGGTGATCCTCTTCATCGTCAAATTCTTCGGTGTGATGATGGTTTTGATCATGGTCATCTGAATGGGAGTGCACAAACGTGTGGACATCGCCGTGTTCAAACAGATGATCAAAAATGGCATGGACATGTACGCCGCTTCCAAAAAATACACATACCATGCTGGCTACAATCAGTAGCCAAGCCGTCTGCTTAAACGCTATTTTTTGGTTTAAATTAATCACAGGATCAAAATAGGTGCTGGACGGCTAAAACCAAAAGCTTTTATATGCCTGATTTGATAAAGTAATTTTTGACAAGAATTATGCTAAAATGGGATGGAGTAAACTATTTCGATTACTACAGACAAATAACTAACACTTCATTATAAGCAAGAGTATAATCTGTCCAACATTTTTTTCATTTCCATACTTTTAAGTAAATCCGAACTATATTAGAAAGACAAGTCTCACTGCCTTTTCTTTTAGATTAAAAAATGGTTATTGAAGATAAATCGGAGAACCGATCTTTTTAAAAAAAGGACGAGTACATCCATTGAAATCGGCACCCTTTGACAGCTGAAAGTGACTTCGCTCTTTTTCGTAATCAGACGGCTATCGCTGTAAGGGAAGACCCCCCCTTCGAATCTTATGAATATTCTAATTTATCAAACATTTACGACTCTAAACTAATAATCCGTTCAAACATTACTTTTTCCAAATGGTGTCTCATTTGGAACTGAACTTATATGTTTAGTGCCGGAACCTTTAAAGATTTACACAGTTCAAAGATCGGTTAATTACAACCAAAGCAGCTCCAGTTTTAATAAATAGAGCTTTCATTACATCGGCTTCCCTAAACAAGATTCAGATAGATTACCTACCGAAAAAAGCTGTAACATCACAAAACTTTAATTTATACAACATTACATGTTACGTTTTTAACGCATGTGAAGTAGAGTTTTCTAATGTTATAAGTGGTGCAGGAATAACAAATCATTCCTGAAAAATGAAAGACGGTTTCTCATGGAATAAAAAATATCACCCATGAAAACCTGCAATTTATTCATTCGAAATTAAGAATCAATAGAGTATCCAGAGAGGTAAGCTCATGACCCCTATAAATAATTTATACAAAGTACTATCGGAGTTGGAAGCTGTAAATGCAGAAGAATGCCGTGATGTGATGTCGGATTACGACAGTTATGTAGATGACATTCAGAAAAAAATCTATATCCAAACTTTTATGATTCAGTACAATAATGCAAAAAAGTATTATCGAAAAGGAAATAAAACCGGTGAAAAAAGATCCCTGATTTTTGCCATAAATGTCATTCAATCGAATGATTCATTAACTATGGAACTGCGAAACAAAAATGTTCGAGACTATGTAACCGGAACACGCCTCACGCCAGGAAAAATTGCAAAGAGGCTGAATGAATTAGATGGTGTAAAATTAACTTAATAAAACGATAACCAGGGTATTTTCATTTATTCAAAACCGAGAAGGTGGCAGAATGAGAGAGCTGTCATCCTCTTGCTTAAAAAACTTTGTATATTGCATTTATATACAGACGAATTGAATAAATAGAAATATATATAAATTAACGCATAGGCAATAGATGTCAGGTTCAGCGAATAATGACGGTCAAAATAGAAATTTGGAGCTGTTAGATACGTCCGGTACAAGAAAACTGTATGTGAAATACATGGTTTGTTTGCGGGATAGAAGGATTCTGAAGTCTATATTAGATGATATAGGATTTAACTATGAAATCACCTTCCACGGAGCCATTCATTTTCTCGAAGAGTACACGGATGCTCAATATGATGAATTAAAAAAGAGTTTATCAGAGACAGGTATGATTTTACTTACTGAAAAAGAGAGCACGCTGATTGATCGAATTATACATACCATCGTCGAAGTCATTCATCATTCGGAAACGTTACCAAAACTGAGTTTTCATGATCTGGTCAATAAACATGTGATTTCGGGAGAAGATTCTGTCTTCAAAATTTTTTCGGACGTGAATGGAATGTCGGTAATTCAGTTTATCGTCATACAAAAAATAGAACGTGCCAAAGAGTTGATGCTGTATGAAGATATGCCTATCGATGACATAGCAGAAGTGCTTAATTACAAAAACAAGCACTACCTGATTGCCCAGTTTAAAAAAACAACAGGACTTACGCCGCGCTATTTTATGCGCTTAAAAAAAGAACGCCAAAACATTTCTAAGAACTATAGTCATTCACCCACTTCCGGTGTCGGCGGTGTAAGTTCCTGACATTATATTTTAAATGTGAATTCAATATAATAGTTGATCCGCAGAGCCCCATTTGAGATGCGACACACTATAGCAAATGCCTACCCCCCGAAGTAATCAACGTGAACCGCAAAGCTATTTTTAGCGAGGCCCTCCACCGGTTTTACCATCGGTTATATCAATGATCGAAATATTTTGGACCAATGAGTGCCATTCAATGATTTGTCCGAGCTTTACCGGGTTCTAGGAAATTTCACTGTTTTTCTGCAGATTGGAATGAAGTCCCTCGCTAAAACTAAGTTGATTACCGTCAGCTATGATAAGGTCAGATTTTGACTGTAGATTTATGATTAACTAAAAAAACCACTTACTCAGAAGCTCTTGCAACGGTTTCAAAAAGCATCCATACAAAGTGATTCTAATTCCGAATGAAAGCGCAGCATGTTGTTGCTCATGGCATTACATCATTGAAATTTTATTAGAATAAAGCATTTTCAAAATTAATGTAGTTCCAATTTTGTTAAATACAAGAGTGGTAAATGAATTTTTTAAATCAAGAATAGCTACGTCTATTCTAATTAAATTCATTTGTGGTGATGATTAGATAAAATAAGGCAGTCAAGGTCAACTTTTTTTAAATACGATTAACGTCATATTTAAATGAAAGCTGAGTTCAAGTAAAGGGTACGTCATGAAACTATATATTAAACATATGGTTAGTTTGCGCTGCAAGATGGTGGTCAAGAGCGAGCTTGAAAAACTTGGACTGACTTGTGTTTCTGTTGAACTAGGCATGGTTGAAATAATGGAAGAGGTCTCAAATGAACAGTTGGAGATTTTCAATCAAAACCTGAAGAAATTAGGTCTTGAACTTCTGGACGATAAAAAGAATATCCTGGTTGAGAAGATCAAAACCTTAATTATTGAAATGATACATTACTCCGATGAAGTACCAAATGTGAATGATTCGGACTATATCAGCCAGAAATTGAATTACGATTATACCTATCTCTCCAATACATTTTCGGAAGTGAAGGGAATTACCATTCAGCAATACATTATTCTGCACAAGATCGAAAAGGTGAAAGAGCTTCTAATCTATGATGAGCTCACTCTTACCGAAATTGCTCACAGATTACATTACAGCAGTGTCGCTCATCTATCGAACCAGTTCAAAAAAGTTACGGGGTTAACCCCTACCTACTTTAAAGAAGTAAAAGAAAACCGTAACAATAATCTGGAAGATCTGTAGACATCCAATTTTCTTTATTGGAGCTGTACTCAACAGATCATTCTGCACTCTTTAAACGGAAGAATAAAAAACGGATCGACCGTACTTGAAAAAAGCTAATGTTTTGTAGAAGGCTTACAGAACGAAAGATTTTGTTTAAGGTCGAAGTCTGTATCGCCTTTGTGGAGCATAAGCTCTGAAAAGGAAGGCTTTCCACCATTTCTTTTTGATCCTGAATATCACACAACCACAAATATGTTGTTTATTATAAACAAAAAGATTATTTTTGTTGAAATAAATAAACATTATGAAGTCGAAAAAGCAAAAAATATTCCCACAGCACCGCAGGATCTTAGAACAGCTTGGTGAAAATATTAAGCTTGCCCGCAAACGCCGGAAGCTTACGACTACTCAGGTTGCAGAACGAGCTAATATCAACCGTACCACCTTGTATCATATTGAGAAGGGGAAATCATCTGTATCAATTGGGGCGTACTTTAATGTTTTGCGAGTACTCAATTTACATGAAGATTTTCTGAAGCTGGCTGCTGACGATGAGTTTGGCCGGAAACTGCAAGACATGGATCTGTAAATATGGATTCGAAAAAAACAGATATTATCGTATATGCGCATTGGCAAGGTATGTCAAACCCTGTGAAAATGGGCATACTTTCTGCGCAGGAAGCACGAGGTCATTTAGCTTGGAGTTTTGCTTATGATGAAGAGTGGCTGAATACACGGTCTCAGTTGCTGGTAGACCCCGATCTAGAGTGGTTTACCGGTCCTCAATATTCTAAAGATGACAAACCCAACTTTGGAATGTTTCTTGATTCCATGCCTGATACCTGGGGCCGAACACTCATGAAAAAGCGAGAGGCCCTGCTGAAACCGGAGGGCGAACAAGCCCGCAGATTAACAGACATTGATTACTTGTTGGGAGTGTATGATCCGGCTCGGATGGGTGGTCTACGTTTTAAATTGCAGGAGGACGGTCCATTTCTTGATAATAATGAAGAGAAGTCAATTCCTCCCATTACAGATATTCGAGAGTTGCAGGTAGGTGCTGATCTTGTAGAATCGGATGAAGATTCAGAAGTCGTCCGCAAATGGTTGAAAATATTACTCGCTCCGGGATCTTCTTTAGGTGGAGCCCGCCCCAAATCATCCGTATTAGATGAAAACGGAGAACTGTGGATTGCTAAATTTCCTTCACGTCAGGATACGACTGACATGGGTGCATGGGAATACGTTGCTTGGAGTCTGGCAAGATCCGCAGGTATAACGGTTCCTGAAGCCAAGGTTGAACAAATTACCGGGAAGTATCACACTTTTTTCTCAAAACGATTCGACCGGACTGGTGACGAACGAGTTCATTTTGCTTCCGCAATGACGATGACAGGTCATTTTGAAAGTGGGATCAGAGATCAAACCCCAAGTTATTTGGAGCTGGCTGAGTTTATTCAATTCAATGGGGCTTCTCCCGATGATGATCTTCACGAATTGTGGCGTAGAATTGTCTTTAACATTGCCATTTCAAACACAGATGACCATTTGAGAAATCACGGTTTCATTATTACAGATGAAGGGTGGCGATTATCTCCTGCTTATGATATGAATCCGTCAATAGACAAAGCCGGACTTGCTTTAAACATAGATTTAGAATTGAATACCTTGGACTATGATATTGCTAAATCTGTAGGGGTATACTTTAACCTCAATAAAAAAGAAATGGATACTATTATTGAGGAAGTACAAGAGAGAGTATCGAAATGGGAAGAGATAGCTACCAATATTGGAATTCCATTGGTTCAACGCCGTTTAATGGAGGCTGCGTTTAATGTAATTTAGAGATATTGAATTTTACCCTGCAAACAAATCTTTTATTTGAACTGCCTACTAAATATGAGCAGGGATCAATTAGGTAAAACTCATTCTCATCAAACCTAAATCATTACTGGCTTAAGCAGGAAAGACTTGTAGGGTTAATTCTCTTTACAGAGTTGCTTATTTCAGATTTTTCACCTTTTATTCATTGTTCAGTCCCGCGAAGGCATTTCTTTCAAAAACTATCGGGGTAAAGCACCTGGCCGTTATGTCACTTTATTCTTAAACATACTATGGGATGGACTATATGAAAAAGAGAAGCCATCTAATTTCGCTTACCATTATAATGGGTTTGCTTATCCTCATAGCAGTTATCGTTGTGATTCGCACTGCTATGTTTCCTACAGGAATTGCAGGTGAAGACGTTAAGCCTGACATTGCCGAACGCCTGCAATCAATCAACGAGCGGCTTACTGCCCGTAGGATTGGTGAGGCAGTGAGTTTTCCAACAGTGATATATGATACCGGTCCCGCAGATTCTTCCGCTTTTCTTCGGCTGCATACCTGGTTGGAAGAAACCTATACGACCGCGCATCAGGTTATGGAACGGGAGGTTGTCAATGAACTGTCCCTTCTCTATCGATGGCCCGGACAAACGGAATGTCCTGCAATTGGATTTGTAAGCCATCTTGATGTGGTGCCGGTTGAAGAAGAGACTGAGGGAGAATGGACTTATCCTCCTTTCGAAGGTGTAGTAGCGGATGGTTTTGTTTGGGGGCGAGGTGCAATTGATACCAAGGACAACTTGATCGCGGCGATGGAAGCGGTGGAGCGGATGGCCACACGCGGTTTCAACCCGGCTTGTGATGTCTACCTTCTTTTTGGCCACGATGAGGAGACCGGTGGGGAAAACGGAGCCGCCGCAATGGCTCGGCTTTTGAAAAGTCGCGGTGTTCACTTCGCTTGGCTTCTTGATGAGGGTGGCGGATTGGGACCAGATTGGTCGGGCCGAGTAGATCCGCCCCAGGCCAGCGTTGGTGTCAGCCATCAGGGCCATGCAACACTGAAATTGATGGCGAAGGCTGAAGGTGGACACAGCGCTTCAGGTGTGGAGAAAACAGCCATTACGCAACTGACTACAGCATTGGCAGCCGTTGCAGAGTCACCTATGCCCGGTGGTATTGAAGGAGTTGCGAGAGAGGGTTTGATTCGTAAAGCAGCCGGTGGAAAGCTGCACCACCGGATTATGGCAGCAAATCTCTGGCTGTTTGAGCCTGTTGCCGAGCACATTTTGGAATCCAGTCCGGGCACCCGCGGACAAATACGCACTACTATAGCGCCTACAGTTATTGAGGGAGGTTTCAAGGTAAATGTGTTGCCACAACAAGCTACGGCCTTAATCAGTGCACGCTTGCACTTCCGGGACGCTCCTGAAGACGTTTTAGATCATATCCGGAAAATTACTGAACCTTATGAAGTGAATGTTGAGTTAATAGATCCTACTTTCCCGGCAAGTTCACCAACCTCCAGTGACAGCCCTGCTTTTCTTGAACTGGAAAATGTACTCCGTGAGGTTCACGGGCCTTTGCGTGTTGTTCCTGTTTTTATGTCCGGAGCCACCGACTCCCGCTTCTACGCTGATATTGCGGGATCTCTATTCAACCATGAGGGGATATTGTGGGGTATAAATGCAAGCAGAGGACATCACAACACTGACGAGCGTCTCACAACAAAATACCTGCCTCACGCCGTACTGATGCATGAGATGCTGATTGAAAGGCATGGGAACCTGGATGATAAGTATAGGTAAGGACATCAGCGGAAATTTTCAGATAGAATATTAAAAAATCCGGCAAGCAAAACTTTTATTTTGATTCCTTCCTTACATGAAAGCCTTGTAAGCAATTGAATTACATTGCTTTTATATTTTGAACTGGCAAATATGATCCGCAAACTTTTCTGTCAGCATTGATTGAAATTAAGTCACTTCAAATTCTCTTCTTTTTTGGCTAACCTTAGCGCAAATCAAATATCAATCCAGAAGAGAACAATGAACTCAATCATTTTACTGCACGGAGCCCTTGGAACATCCGATCAACTGAAACCCATTGCTGAACGTCTTGACCTTGAACAATCGATTCATCTGATGAACTTTGAAGGTCACGGCAGCGAATCCACACCGGATCGCCCTTTCCGCATGGAGCATTTTGTGGAGAATGTGATCGATTTTATGGATCAACATGCAATAGAAAAAGCAGATTTTTTCGGGTACAGCATGGGTGGGTATGTGGCCATGATGCTGGCAAAAGATCATCCCGGGAAAGTTGGAAAGGTTGCAACATTGGGTACGGTTTTGAAGTGGAGTTCTGAAGTGGCAGAGCGGGAAGTGAAATTTCTGAATCCGGATAAAATCAGGGAGAAGGTCCCTGCATTTGCGGCAGAGCTGGAAAATCGTCACCCGGCCGGATGGGAGAATGTTGCAGCGAAGACAAAAGATCTGTTGCTCGATCTGGGGAAGAACCCACGCATTTCTGATTCGGAGTGGAGCTCAATCAGTCATAAGGTTCGTATACACACCGGCGACCGGGATGCCACCGCAGGCATTGGGCAGAGTCTGGATGTTTGCAAAAAGCTGCCAAACGGAGAACTTATGGTGCTGCCGGATACACCTCATCCTATTGAGAGGGCTAATCTAAACCTGCTGATTAGTTCATTGAATGATTTTCTAACCCGATAGAACTCAAAACCAAAGCATATACATAGCAAGCAGGAAACCGGGTGTAACGGCAGTGATCAGCAGCAAAATAAGTGTGATACTTTTTTTGATGCCGACATAAAATGAGAAGATAAAACCTTTGACCAGCGTGTTTGTGATGGAAGCCAGGATAATTCCCATCACGGCGACTTCTTCCTTTAAATCTTCAGCCGACATCTTTGACAGTGATAGAGTGATTGCATCTACATCCATCAGTCCGGATATGACAGAGAGAGCGTAGACACCCTGATCCCCAAACCACTCCTGCATTCCCTCAGAGAGAACAAGAATAGCTCCCAGTAACAGTCCGAACTGTATGGCAGTTTTTAGCTGAAAGGGATTTTTGAGCTTGATGGGTGAGGATTCTTCCGTGTGAATTTTAAACCGCCAAAGCCATAGGCCGGCAAAAATCAGTCCGGCAAACATCAAACTGATGGGAAGCCAAAGTTGATCGAGCAGCTGATAGTTAACCACGCTGACCTCAATCAGGACTCGAATAAACATAATGGAAGAAGCCAGCAGCACTCCGGCCATAAAGATAAACGTTGTTTTACTCTTCTTGGCAAATTGTGCCAGACTGATGGTGACAGCCGTAGAAGATGCGAGTCCGCCCGCAAAGGATGTGAGCAAAGTCCCAAGATTTTTACCGGCTATTTTGATGGCTACATAACCCACAAATGAGAGTCCGCTGATGAGGACGATCATCCACCAGACCCAATAGGGATTAAAAGCTTCCCAGGGTCCATATCCTTCATTTGGCAGCAACGGTAGAAGCACAACGGAGATCACCAACAGCTTGGTCCATGCGTAGATTTCCTTGCGGTTGATATTTCGCAGCCACCGGTGGAGTGTGGGTTTATATCCTAATAGTGCCGTAACGACAACCGTAGCGCCCAGTGCGGGTAGCTCATACCCAAACACGGACCAGGCAGACAGTGCAAAAACAAGCATGAGGGTAAATGCCGTAGTGGCTCCGACATCCTCATCTCTTTTCACATCCATGATGTGAGCTGCAATAATCATTGCCGTTACAGCCAGAAAAGCTGCGGCCATTACCCATTCGTGAATTTCAAGAGCCAGTAATCCCCAGACACCACCTAAGAGCCCCACAACTGAGAAAGTGCGGATACCGGCCATTCGATCCCCTTCTTCCTCTTTGCGCTCACTCCAGCCCCGCTCGATACCAATCAGAAGGCCAATGGATAGAGCAACCAAAAGTGAAAGTGATATATCGTGAAGTTCCTGCATGCGAGTTATTTATATATTGTAACTCTTGGTAATTTAACGATAATTATGGAATTGATGTTTCCTGTTCAGAAATGAGGGGCAGATAAACTTTACAAAATTGGTTGAAACTTACGGGCAAAGCTCCCTATATTTGGGGTCTGTTATAAATACGATTTTAAAGTCGTAAGACAGATTTTTTACTGAAATGCACCCGTAGCTCAACTGGATAGAGTACCTGACTACGAATCAGGCGGTTAGAGGTTCGAATCCTCTCGGGTGTACAACTAAAAATATGGCCGTAGATGTGTTAAAAAAACGCATCTACGGCCTTTTTTTGTACGTTTTCTTACATTTTGTAAGGGAACAGAGGGGAACAAAATTCGCAAATCTCTTCCCTTCAATTCCCAACTTTGGGGGTCACTTTGGGGGTCACTTTGGGGGTCAATTTCTGATTCTGGGGGTCAGTTTGGGGGTCACTTTGGGGGCCAACAATCAGGTATATGTACCCTTCATTTTTTAATCATTATGGAGGAGCATTATGGCTTACTTAAAAAAACGCGGAAAAATCTACTATGCTAAATGGCATAAATCAGAAAATGGCAAAAGTTTTTCAGTGCAAAAATCTCTGAAAACACGTCACAAAGATGTTGCAGAAAAAATGATTCGAGAACTTAATAAACTTGAATCATTAGGAAAGATCGATCCATTAGCGCGAAGTTTTGATCCAATCAGAGAACTTAAGAAGCTTGAGAAGCCACACCATGTAAGTTGCAAAACCGTTCGGGAAGCTGCCGACCGGTTTCTTGCAACCAAGGAACACAAATCGAAGGCTACGAAGGAAGCGTATCAATGGGCTATCGATCATTTTATTGATCACAACAATCTTGTTAAAGCAGATCCTCTCGATATCACAGCAAGACATTTTGAGGAGATCATTTTTAAGCCGGGAATTAAGACAAATACCCGGCACTACTATTTCAGACACTTCCGAGCGTGGTGGAACTGGATGCTGAGGAAGAAATTTGTTGACGAGAATCTGTTTGAGCAAATCCGGCCCGATATGCCCGAGAAGCGGGAGAATACCCGGCCTAAGATGATTTCAGTAGAAGAGCTGCAGAAACTCTTTAAAGCGTATGACAAACACTATGAAAAGGTTTCGAAACGTGATGATTTCTGCTTTATGAAAGCGCAGCACTGGTTCAAACCGTTGATGATGGTCTATTTTTATGCCGGACTCCGCCGGAATGAAGCGGCTTATGATCCCAACCTGGAATACTCCGGACTGAAAGGGGAGAATCTGATTTATGAGAATGGAGAGTTGAGCTATATTTATCTACCGCCAACCAAGGGCAGGAAGGAGCGACAGATCCCAATCATCCAGGAGTTGAAAGAGAGCCTGGAAGAGTATTTGAAACTCCGGGGAAAAGTAAAGCGCAAAGAGTACGTATTTGTCTATCTCGGCGGGGCACATGCCGGACGGCCGGTAACCGGTGAACGTGCTTATAAACTCTTTAAGGACTTTTTGGATGACGCTGATTTACCAAGCTCCAGAACCATTCACGGAATGAGGCACCAGGCTGTTACCACATGGATAGAGAAGGGATTTCACACAGCAGAGGCCGGTTATATGGCCGGGCACTCTTCACAGCGTGTAACGGAAAAATACACGCATTTAACGGCGAAGAGGTTGAAGGAAAAGATGGATTCTCTATAAAAATAATTTTGGAATAACTTTCACCTGTATTACTTTGACACAAATTGTCCTGAAAATTTTGTCATGAAATTTAAATCAACATTCGGCGCCGTCATTAGGGAGATGAGAAAACAGAGAAACTTACCTATAAGGAAAGTAGCGGCTGTTCTAGATATTGATCCATCAACGTTGAGCAAGATTGAGAGAAATGAACGATCAGCAAATAAAGTTATGGTACTTAAGCTCGCTGAATTGTTTGAAATTGACTCAGACGAATTATTAGTGTCATTTTTAAGTGACAAAATTGCAAACGAATTATTCGAAGAAGAAAATACAGAAGAAGTTTTAAAAGTAGCTGAAGAAAAAATTGAGTATTTAAAAAGTAAAAATATTAAGCAAGGTAATCTAAATTTTTAAATTATGTCAGAACTACTAACTATCAAAGAAGCTAGTAAATGGGCTTCAAAATTTTTGGAGAAGGACGTTACTACTTCCAATATTTCATACTTAATCCAGTATGGTCGCGTCCCTAAAGTTGGAGACAACGGGAATACATTAGTTTCTAAAGAAGATTTAAAAAAGTATTACAAGGAAAATGGCGATTTAAAAGAGAAAGAATGGAAGAAAAAATTAGGCGATGACTTAAACTGGGCTT
Source organism: Rhodohalobacter barkolensis (assembly GCF_002834295.1). Lineage (NCBI taxonomy): Bacteria > Pseudomonadati > Balneolota > Balneolia > Balneolales > Balneolaceae > Rhodohalobacter > Rhodohalobacter barkolensis. Next base: position 369,503 of record NZ_PISP01000002.1, read on the forward strand.
TATCGTTTTCAGAATACAAAGAATCAGAAACGACAAAACATGTTCATCGTTTACATCCCTATAAAGGGAAATTTATACCACAGCTTGTGGAGTATTTTATAGATGACCATACAGATAAGTTTAAAAAGGATGTTTTTTTTAAACCAGGTGATGTAATATTAGATCCTTTTTGTGGCTCAGGCACAACTTTGGTTCAAGCAAATGAATTAGGAATGCATGCTGTAGGAATTGATGTTTCCTTATTTAATGCTCTTATAAGTAATTCAAAAGTTAGCAAATATGATCTAATTGATATTAAAAAAACAGCTGACAGGATTACTCAAGATTTAAAAGAGTTTTTATCAGATAGAAATAATATTGAGTTTGAAAGCAAGCTTTTAGATGAACTCAAGAGTTTTAACGATCAACACTTTCCTTCTCCTGAATTCAAGAGAAAAGCCAGAAATGGAGAAATTGATGAAAAGAAATATGGAAAGGAAAAAGAGAAGCAATTTTTACCAATTTATCATAAGCTCATTGAAGAGTATGATATTCAATTGTTACAAAAGGATAACCAGGGGTTTCTTGATAAATGGTACCTCCAAGTTGTAAGAGATGAGATTGAGTTTGTATTTCAAAAATTAAAAGAGGTTGAAAATCCAAGAACCAAAGAGATACTCAGTATAGTATTAAGCCGTACAATTCGATCCTGTAGAGCTACTACTCATTCAGATTTGGGTACCTTGAAGAAGCCTCAGCTTACTACGTACTATTGCAAGAAGCACGGTAAAATCTGTAAACCACTTTTTTCAATTTTAAGTTGGTGGAAAAGATATTCTAAAGATACAGTAAAGCGTCTATCGCAATTTGATGATTTGAGGACTGATACATTACAAAAATGTTTAACAGGTGACAGTAGAACGATAAATATTGTTACTTCCCTGAGTGAGAAAAGTCCAGATTTAGCAAAAATCGTAAAAGAAAAAAAAATTGATGGTATATTTTCAAGCCCACCTTACGTCGGTTTGATAGATTATCATGAACAACACGCATATGCATACGATCTTTTTGGATTTGAAAGAAAGGATGAATTAGAAATTGGTCCTCTCTACAAAGGTAAAGGACAAGAGGCAAGAGATTCGTATGTGGAGGGTATTGCTGCTGTTTTAAATAATTGTAAGAAATATCTTAAAGAGGACTACGATATATTCTTAGTGGCAAATGATAAGAACAATCTCTATCCTGAAATTGCTGAAAAGGCCGGCATGAAAATTGTTAATCAATATAAAAGACCTGTATTGAATCGAGTTGAAAAAAACCGATCAGCTTATGCTGAAATAATTTTTCATCTAAAAAGTCTCAATTAAGAGAAGGTTTTTAAAAAAATATCTATGGATAACGTAAAAAAAGAAAAGATTGCTATTGAGGTAATTCGAACTCTTGCAGGTAGGTTTGACTCTTTTCCTGAGAATTCAGATTCAAATAGGAATGCACCTTTTCATAAAGCTTTCTTAAATGCATTTAAAGATAATTTTAAGGAACTAGAGAAAGGTACTCCATATTTTATTTCTTTAAGCAGCTGGTTGCATGGTTTAAATACAACTTTAGGACAATCATTTTTTGAAAAGGTTGCACATATTTTATCTGACGGTGAAAAAAGGTCATTTACAGGTGATGATAGATTGCCTATTTCAAAGTATCAGACTGAGACTATTTCAGATATTATTACTGATTTAAAAAACAAAGAAAAAACACCTTCTTTAGTTGATGAGAATGATTTGATATTTCAGAAGTACCAAAATAGTGATGGTAAACCCGTTGATTTCACAGCTGATGTTTTTTATCAAATAGATAACAAGGTTGTATGTATAGAATTGAAATCTGTGAAACCTAACGCTGGAGAGATAAGAGGTGAAAAAAGGAAAATACTAGAAGGAAAAGCATCACTTTGTAAGCTTTATAAAGACAAAGATATTAAGTTTTATTTTGGATTTCCTTTTGATCCAACAGGTGAGTCAGATTATGATTACGATGTGCAAAGATTTTTAAATCATGTAATTGATGGTAATAAGTATTTAGATAGAGAAGAGGTGTTATTAGGACCAGCTTTATGGGATTATTTATCAGGTGAAGAAAATACCATGCAAGAGCTCATTTCAATTATAAATGATATAGCAAAACCTGATTTTAAAAAAAAGCTGAGAAAGTTAAACGAAGATGTGTTGTATTTAAATTTTGAAAATGATGAATATGATCGCTTATTGAAACAATGGCATTTATACAGAGAAGCACAATTTCGAAATGAAAAAAATGTCAAGAAAGTACAATCTTCTACTAATACCAAAATTAGAAAGAAATTTAATCAACAAAGATTTAAGACTGGTTCAACGAATTACGGAGAGTATAATGAGTCCAGAATTCATGAATTATTAGACTTTATTGATTAAATATTCTTTGCAGGCTATAAATTTCGGTGAATTTTTATAGCATCGATTTAATGTCAATGACAAAAATGGGTGGTATTAATCCAGATAGTATAATTTGATGAGTTGAATTTGGAAATATTTTATTACCACCTAAAACGCTCTTGTTAATTTTTTCAACATCAAGATTTCTGTTCTTCATAGCTTGTATATCTTCTTCGTTGACGTCATAACAAACAATTACATCAATTTCATTAAACATTTTCTGTTCATCACTAAAATCTTTGAGGACATTTCTTAGCTTTGATTTGAATTCAATAACAACCTTTTTCTTACCCCATTTTGCATATAAATCATATTTATTTCTATAACCGCTTACAAGTGGAGTAATTTCAGTGATAATTTCTCTACCTATTAACTCATAGAATATTGCAGCAACGCTAGCTTCTTGATGTCTAGGAGTTTTCTGGAAACGTGTATTTTCAGAGTTTAGATCCAACATATCTTCGATATCGGCGAAGGTTTCTTCTTTGTCCCAATCAGTTTCAACAATTATGTCTCCAGAAATGTACTTAGCTAACTTTCTAAATTCAGAAAATATGCTTTTGGAATATTTTCTATAGATTCTTGCTTGTGCACCATGTATAGATTTTCTTCCGATATCAAAAGTTAGTTGTCTGTCTTCAAAAATTATAAATATTTGAGCCCAAGAACCCTGTGCACCAGTAATTGGATGATCTACAGAAACTCCAGTTGGCATACCTTTGACTGATGTATAAATCCCATTTTGAAAAACAGAATAGTAAAATTTTTCCATCCACTCATCATCTTCAAAATTTTCTTCTAACGCTAGATGATTGTGAATGGAAAGAAAATTCCAAACACTTCGTTTTGGTACAAGGCAGGCGTAATAATTAATAACCCTTCCCTTATGATCGAAACGGCCAATGTCGTATATAATCTTGTCTCTTAGTTTTCGCCGTTTATCGTTATCATCTCTATGAGCTTGATTTGCGTATTCTTTGTATTCTTCAAGTGAAATTTTAGTGTTTTTATCTAAACCATCAGTGGGTGCCCAATATTTGTAAGGTAGCTTAGTTGAATTTTCAATACCATTGATGTCAACATGTTCCAAGTTAATTGATAGTGATTCACCGTCATTCCAAAGTGTTTTAGTATTTCCTAGTGCAGTTTTTGTCCTTAAAACATACTGTAATTGGGCAAAGTTTAAATCAAATATGGGAGAACTTTTTACTTGACGTAATATAATTTCAGTTCCAGTAAAGTCTTCATCAATTTGATCAAATTCTAGCTTTAGCAACTCTTCATCAGTTCTAGATTTCCAGTTAAATGCATCAATAATGCTTCCAACGGAAGTAACTCCATCATATGTAGTTTTTATCCTGAAGTTGTTACAGGAAAATATCACAAATGTTAAACCAACTCCTTTTTCACCAATTAATTCTTCATTTAGATCCTTATTTGTTGAAAAAGGAGCCAATAATTTTGGGAGCTTATCCGAGTCAATACCGATTCCATTATCCCTAATAACAATAGTTTTATTTAAAGCATCAATTCGAATAAAGATTTCTGGACTGGATGGGTTTGCTTCTTTAATTGCGTCAATGGAATTTTGACATAGTTCAGCTATTATATCCCATTCGTGGTTATAACTATCGTCAATATCACGAATGCTTTTTCTAATTTGGTTAACACTTTGCTTTAAAAATTCAATCTTCTTCATAGTAAAATTTTTTGGTTTTCTATTAAATATAGTTGTAAAAAAGCTACTAAAGTATCGATAGGTATAAACTTGGAAGTTTAGAGAATTGAGGAATTAATTAAGTTTTACAAGAATATTCTATTCCTTTCTTTTTAACAAATACCTAGAGATGGCCTAAATTGAAGGATATATTCAAAGTAAAAATAGATCTAATCGAATCTCATTGGAGAATTATCAAAACAAATCAAGTAACAATTTTCCGAAAATAGGGAAGCTTATAACATAGATAATTTAATTAATGATTAAGATAGTCGCCGACAATGTGTTAATATTTTCAATTACCCAAAATGGATGCATTACAATGAATTAGTGCATATATGTAAGAGTCTCAAAATGTAAACAAAAAAGCCGGTTGGTAAGAACCGGCCTTTGGGGGTATGAATCATGTAATCTACCTGTCTTACATGTGAACTATAATATATTCATAAGGAACAGGGTTTTTAAATTCCTTACAGAAATAAATTGAATTTCTCTTGATTAAGGGGGATTGATAGTTGTTACTCATTTTTTGTTTGAATGAAATGGAAATGCATATTTAAAACAAAAAAACCGGTCGCTTCCGCAACCGGCTTTATCAAAGGGGAATAGGTTCATGTATTCTGCTCAAAATACATGAACCTATTCTGAACTAATTATATGGAACAGGATTTATAAAACCCTTACAGAAATTTATATTTTGAATAGAATAGATTAGTGAAATGAGCTAATCTACTTATTTTTAAATGCAGAAATTGAAACCTAAAAGTGTTTATTTATATGCGTTTTTTTATCACTGCGTTCGCAATTTTTTTAACATTTATATCTTTAATTAGTTGTAGTGATAATGCTGAGGTGTTGGAGCCTAAAACTTTTTCAAATATTGGGTACGCCGTTGAAGGTTCAGATCAAGAAATTGTTGTTACTTATCGTGATTTCAACAACAATGTTATTTCAGATACAACAAATGTGCCTTGGAAAAAGACTTTTGGCTCGTTGACGTTGGAACCGGATGAAGAGTTTCATGCACTCTTTTCTATTGAATCACTTAGTAATGAAGAAGAGGAGCTGGTATCGTTTATTATTAGTGATATACACGATTTTTATAGTGTAGCAGAAATGCAGTTTGGCAAAAATTTAAATGTATCATTAAGTAATAGGTTTATGAACCCCACTGATGGCGCGATTACTATTGCTTATGCAAATGGTGCTCCAACTCTATATTCAGTTGATGGATCTGATCAAAAGGTTGAGATAACTTATAGAGATATAACAAATGAAATTATTGTTGATACTTTAAATACACCTTGGGAGAAAAGACAATTTATTAACATTGATCCTGGGATGACTTTTGAAGCATTTTTGAAAGTACGTTCTTTAAGTGAGGATGTTGAGACTATTTCAGCTTCAATACGAGATATAAATGAAACTCAAACAGATGGTCTGGTAAATATTGAGTTAAACGCAAGTCTACCAAGTAGATACGAACTAAAAAACTAAATATGTCTACTATTTATTGATTCTCTCTTGATTAAGGCGTGGCGATGGATAGTCGCTATTCCTTTTTATTTAAAGTAGATGAACTGTTACCTAATTATTGAAATAAAATAGGCCGGTTAACAAAGGGGAGAACCGGCCTTAGGGGGTATGAAACATGTAATCTACCAGTCTTACATGTGAATCATAATGTATTTTTAAGAAACAGGATTTGTAAATTCCTTACAGAATTTTTTGAGATTTTAATCTTTCTGCTGTTTGATAATCTCTTTAAACTCCTTCGCAACTTGCAAATCCCCAGAGATCCAGAATACCAGGACGGTTGCGGCGACCATAATGGCATAGGTCATTTCACCGGTTCCAAGAAGTGTACCGGAACCGATCCCGATAGCTGTACCAATGGCACGGAGTGCTTTTCCGATTGGAGGTGTGGGCAAACTGATTCGTTTTGTAAGGCGTTTGATAAATTTCATGGCTGTTCAGATTTATTTTAGGTTTCAGTTTCCCCAACTGTCCGCGGCCGTACGATCAAAATGTGACCCAGGCCGGTAAAGCGGCAATCCATGTGTACCCAGGTTGGCGTATACTCCTTAGCTTCCAGCGTGGTCAATCCGGCGGCCATGAACTCTTTTTCGTGATCAAAAATGAAGGAGCGAACATCGTCTGCCGGAATCCATTTGTTTGAGGCTTTCAGCCTACACTTTACATCGGCGGCACTGCATAGCCCACCTTTATGGAAGCTCAATTCACTTCCCAGTTTTGTATCCGGGAATCGAAAACCGCTTTCGGTAAAATCGCCTCCCCAGAGCCAATCATTTATGATAATGGAGACCTCCTCACCGTAATGGCACGACAGAAATTCTTTTGTGAATTGCAGCAGTTTGAGCATAACCGGATTGATATGCCAAACGGATGCATTTCCACGCTTTTTGTAGAGTTCAGGTGGTACCAGCTCCCGGATATCAAAGCTTGGTGCACCATACTTTGCTAAATTCATGACCGTGAACGTGTATGAGTTTCGATAGATTCACGCAAACACTCTTCGAGTTCATCTACACCCTTTGTATGAAATTCCGGAGGTTCGATATCCAGCTTTTCACGGGAAATTTGAGCGAGCCAGGAGTAGAGCGCCCAATACCGGGCACGCCATGCGGATATCTGCTCCTCCAGTTTTGATTGTTTGGTTTCCAGGGAGTCGATCCGTTTGAGTATGCTCTCCTGGAAGGCTGTTCGCTCATCTGAACCGGTTTCGGTTTTTGTGGCAAAGTAGCTTAAAATACTACCTATAATTCCGCCGATAAGTGTTGCAATGATGGCTGTTACTTCAGTATTCATTGAACGGGGGTAATATATGTTCGAGGTTATCATTTTTGTTTCTTTACAGCTATTGCCACTCCAATTAAGGTTACAAGACCGCCCGCAATCCAAAGCATATTTACCGCAGACGGTATGTTTACAGGTTTCCCGGTGTTATTCTCTTCCGGTACAGTTGCGATCTCTTCTCCTGAATATTCCTGGATTGCCTGCCAGGTTTTTGGCCCCACAACTCCATCTATTGCCAGCCCCATTTCAGCCTGGAAGTCGCGAACGGCCAGTTCGGTTTTTGGACCAAACAGGCCATCAACATCGACCCCGAGGATTCGTTGAACCTGCCGTACATCATCGCCGCTCATCATCGGATATTTGAAATAGAGCGTTCTCATCGTCTCAACAGAATTATGGCTAACACTACGCCACTGCCCACAACATAGTAGGTAGGTGGAATGCTTTTTAAGTATGGGATTAGATCATTATTCATTTTGTCCATCACATTTTGGCCAATGGCTTTTACATTCGTTTGCCCCCCGGATGAAGATGAATTGGAAGAACCATTGCCGGTAGACTCACTTGTCCCCGAACTTGACCGGGAACCATCGGATGGATCGGGTTCTGGATCGTTGACAGTTAAAATTGGGTCATAATCTCTTGAAACAGTGGCGGTACGTGTTGGATCAGATTCGCGGGTTGGTTCCCGGTACCGGATAGGCTCTGAGGTGGTTTCCGTAGTGCTGCCGGATGAAGTGTCTGTTGATGTATCCCTGATTCGAGTAATCGTTGGTGCCGATTCTTCGATGTCAGAATATTCATACAGTTGAGCATCCAGTCTTCCTAAAAATTCGTACTGTTTATTTTGTTGTCCAAGTAGTGAACCCATAATTAGTTGCTTTTTAGTTGTTGAATGAGAAGTCCCAATCCCCCGCTAAGCAGCAATAAAGCCGGTATGAATTGAACAAATCCGGCAGATTGAATATTTATCCCAAGCTCTTTCGCAATCATCCGTTCCCGGTTGAAAACATCTTGTGCATAGTTGCCGCCGGTTGTTACCGAATCCGGATTGATACCTTGCTGAATGGCTCTTTGTACTCCGGATGCACCGGCATTAAAAGCGGCCACGGAATGTACTTTTTTGTCAAAACGGTTCATCAGTTCTGCCAAGAATTTTGCAGCAAACTCAATGTTTGTGATATGATCATCTCCGGGAGTGTGCTGCATAATGGAGTGGTAGCGATCATCTACCTGCATGATCCCTTTTCCATGTCCATCCCGTCCCGTCCAGTTGTTGGCAAGCAGAAACGGATCGGTTCCCATTCCGGATTCTCTGGAAGCAATGGCAAGCAGCAGCGTAACCGGAACCCGATGCCGGATAGCCGCCTGACGAAAGGTCGGAAGTAATCCCAACCGTTCAACATTACTAAGCTGATTAGATATGTGGATTGGAGAGATCATCAGGCAATCACTTCAACTACATATTCAACCTGAACAAACTCACCCGGATTGATTGTAAACTGATCGGCCGGACCAAGCGCTGTTCGTGCTAGTAATGCCGGGGAAAGAGCACTAAAATTTGTAGATGTGTTGATATTCCCAAAGAGGCCTATCTCTTTTACGTCTGTGGCAACAGATCCTTTGTTTTCAAATATTCGCTTTATTGAAAACGTGGCTTTATTACTTTGAAAATCATAATTGACCAAACTGATATCTGTACCATAATGATACAACTGACCATCTTGATCACCGTGGTCAAATCCATTCCGTGTGATGTCGTTGATGTTTAATTTTTCATCGGTCATGGACGTGAACTGATTATTATCTCCAAGTTTGATTCCGAATAGACTTGGATTCAGGCCGGAGTTATCGACCATGTGGCCGAGGCCAGGAGATGAAGCGCAGTTCAAGAAATTTGCATAGCCGTAATTATCACTGTTTGCAAGCAGACGAATACGGTTCATGAACATTTGCAAAAAACCGCTATTTGTTCCATCTGTATCGGTATCCTGTGTGTCGGGAGATAAACGAACAATAAGCTCATAATCAACGGAAAGAGTTTTGCCAACCGGAATAGAAACCGGTGTATCAAGTGTATCTCTGACAATTGCATAACCTTGGCCGTTACTATATCCATTATCAGCAAATGAACAAGAGATACCAATCTCATTAACGTCAATGGGAGTTGTACCGGCATTCGTGAAAGGTTGCGATATGGTAAATCTACTTGTGGGTTTATCTGTTGTTAATGGGCTGACAGAAACAGTTCCATGTGCAAGTAAACCATCTCCAGATCCATGCATTATACGATCCCATAGATATATATCATCAACTTGAACGGGTTTGTTGCTCCGGCCTACAATTACTTTCCAGTTTTGATAAGCATAAGCCATAAACGGGCCGGGCTCGTTACTGCCGGTATAACGTAGTGATCGTGTAACAAATCCAATGTTCGGCATACATTTTCCTCCAACTGCAGTTCCGATTGATCCATCTACAGGGGTTCCGTCTAAGTGGTAGAGATCTACATTATAGCTACCGGTTTTAACTCCGTGATAAATACCATTGAATTCAGGAGCACCACAAATAATGATATAATTAGGGTATTCATCATCCTTATTAACAAAGTTTTCTAAAAGTGAATTACTGCTTACTCTAATGTTTAGTGGTGTTCCTCCATTACTGCTGGTGATATCGTATGCTGAACTGCCAATTTGATTACTATTTTTAGCTGCACTATATCTTGATTTGTGTCCAATTTTAACAGTATTTCCGCCATGCATTAACGATTGCAGCATCCAGGCAAAACTCCCGAGGAAACTCCTGGACCGAAAACGTTGAATTTCTTCTCCATCCAATTTTACCGAGCAGTAGAGATCCAGTCCGTGATGCTCCTTGCCAACTGTTAATTTGTTTGATATCCGTTTCATCTTAGTCGTTAATTGTTAGAGTTACATTGGTTTCAAATGTGGTTTTCTGTTCACTAATGAGCTCCTGATTCACAGCAATTGGTTCACTTGCAGGTTCGATGGTTACATCTTTTGTGGATACAAGATCATTGGTTAATTGCCCTTTAGATTCGAGTCCTACACCAATTTTTGCTGCTTCTTCGTGGGTCATGTTAATTGGAATCAAATCAACCGATACTTCACCGATTTCAGAAGCAAGGAAGATTTTTGAGCTCACATACACACTATACACCGGGCTCACAAGTGTTTGCCCGTTGCGGTCGGTGGATCGAACCCGGAAAAAGTGTTCTTGGTCGATAAAGGTTTGAGGGAATGCTATTTCATGGAACACATCGTAGATCCGATTATCCCTTTCCGGATCATACAGTGGATCATTCGGTGGCAGTGATTTTACCGGCGTACTGTTTTCAACATTGGAGTCAAAACCCCAATCTATTTGAGAAGTAGCAGGTTGGCCGGTTGCCCAACTGGTGATCAGTGAACCGTTTTTCACCATTCCGGATACGATGTATAACCCGAATGGCTTACTGGTCCCATCTCCCGGTAGTTTGATGATTCGGCTCATGCTTCCTCCTTAAACAGTTCTGTTACCATTGCCACACTGGTTGCGGGTGCTCCTTCTGCCCACACGCCCATGATGGCCTCTTTGTACGTTTCTTTGATACTTTCCTGATCAAGTAAAAGATGCTCCTGGGGTTGAATGGCAAAGGAGTAATAGGATTCATCCACACGGTCGGAAGCCAGAGCTATGTAAAGTATAGCGGCACTGTTATTGTGAATGATCATACCCACTCGGCGATCATTACGGGCCGCCAGGCGTTGTGGCGAACCGTCTCCAATACCGGTTGGACTGATCACAGAGTTCACGCGGCCATTCTGTGATCGTGCAATCTGTCCAACCAAATCTTCGATCTTCTCAATCAGTACGCAGATGATTTCAAATAGTCGATCCATGATTAAATCTTATAGGTTTCTGCCAGGAATGAGAACCGGTGAGCGTTGGCCGAATCAAGGTTTGTTACGATCAGATCAAAAGGAACATTGGCTTGCAGATTTTGGGGCAAGATGATGTCCATGTTTTGAAACTCATCGTTGATCTGTGAAACAAACACTTCCGGTTTGATGCGTACCTGGTCTTGGCGAAAACTCATCAGTAGTTGATTGTCTGCATCACTTGCCACCGAAATTCGGTAGAGACGAAGCGGATATGCGGGTAGAGCGACAGAGATCCGTTGGGCAGTTGCTCCGGCGGCCACTTCTTTGCTTACAAATACAAACTCCGGATTAGGGAAGGGGAGGCCGCGATTCTGGTATTCCTCCTGTTTATGCTGCAAATGTGCATCATCATACCCCACAAGCTGAACATTCACCGTATGTGCTTGGCTGTCGGTATTGGTGAGTGTGAGATACATCTCCGTGGAATCATCTATCGTAAACGCGCCTCTAAGTGATCGGTTCAGAAAGAGATTTCGGATAGCTGCCAATTGAATGTTTTCAAATTTTGTGTCTTTCCCGTTGTTGAACTTGGCAGTTGCTAAAATTTTTGTCATAGAAGTTCCGGCAACGATAAAGCGGTTCACTCCATATCGGCGGGAACTTAGTCCGGAAAAAGTAATAGTTCGGCTTTCTCCACCGGGTATTTCCACAGTTCGGGCCGGTGTAAAGTATTGGGCTCCGTTTTCAATAAGTTGATCAATTTGATTCATTTTCGTCGGCGTTAAAATCAAAGGTTAGGTAAAAGCCGGGCCGTGTTAGTCTGGCCCGGCAGTTACAATTGGTGTGCTGCAAGTTTTACCCTGCTGCTTGCTGCAAGCGGCGGTCGTAGGTTTGCAGTTGCTGGCCGTTCATCTGACCGAGATACAACTCAACTTCAAGGCCAAATCGGCCATATGTCCAGTCAGACTGTGCCGGGAAACTTCCATTATTGAAGAGCACTTCAACGGTAAAGCTCTCATTCGGCTCAAAGAAGAAGAGGTTGTCGATAGTACGCGGGCCGGTTGCCTGGAGGGTGATCAGCGATTCACTGATAGCACCAACGGGTGTGCCGCCATCGGCGATTGCAGCTACCGCGGCTCGGGTTTGAGAGAAGTTCATATAGTCCTTCAATGGGTGAAGGATACGTTCTTCACGTCCACCGTTGGTTTCCACTTTGATCACCGCATCTTTGAGACGGTTCACAACGGCTACCGGATCGATGTTATCTGCAGACTTGATCAGTTGCAGCGTACAATCAACCGACATGGCAAGAACTACGTGATTTTTCGCGCCCGGAAGCGGATTGTTCACGTAATTGTTGTCGGGATCATTCGGGGTAGGCGAAGGGGTGAAGAGACTCAATTTTGATGTATTGCCATCAATGGCTCTTCGGTCGTATCGGCGAAGCACTTCAACGCCTGCTGGTAAGGGTACTTTTGCTTTAAAAGACATGGTTGTTCCTTTTAGTCTTAGGTTTCAGTTTGCCCCAACAACCTGAAATCCTTTACCGGGCTGTTCCCCAACAACCTGTCTTTTGATGTATTATGGTGTCCAGACTTCTCCGGATTCGTAGCCGCTGTATCCTTCAAAATCACCAAGCATGTTACTCGGAGTCGACATCGTATCGAATCCGGCGGTCAATGCTTTTTGAGTGACTTTGGAACCGGTGGCACCGGGAAGATCTATTTTGGCAATAGCATTGCCTTTCTGGTCATATAAAAGTCCATCTTCTTTGACAATTAAGTCGGTCGCACCCAGATTGGCATCTGCCATACTTCCATCTTCATTGCCTCCTATAAACTTATCACTGGCTCTATTTACTGAGGCCAAGACCATACCGCCTGCCACACCCTGGGCAATGGCGTTATTTTTACTTGCAAACATGCTGGTAAGAATACCGCCCACTGCTGGGCCTGCAATCAGTACAGTTTCTTTCATGGACTGGTTAAGGCCGGTTTTCTTCAAACCAACACTAATCATTTTTACAACACCGGTGCTTGCAAGTGCAGCAAGTCCGTATTGCAGAAACAGATTCTTTCCTGTGGAAACAAAATCGCTCGGATTCTTTCGCTTTGAAGTGTACCGGCCTTTTTTATTTCGCTTTCGCTTTGTTCGTGCCATCTTCTTTTGTGGTTTTTTATGAGGGTTTTGGATTACTAATTCTGCTGGATTTTTCGCGTAAACTGTTGCCATTTGCGAACTCCTACTATGGTTTCTGTTTAGGCCCGAAGTACGGGCCGGTCGTTCGTACGTTCATTAGTTTAACAGCCCCCTGGCATCCCAATCAATATTTCCGATGATGAGCACATCACCTTTCACTATGGCCGGTCGTTTCCCTTCATCAAATTCGTGAACATAGTGATTCACCTTGCCTTTATGATCACCTTCCTGGATCACTTTATCCGAGGCGTACCAAATTGCTTTTGCCGTTCCAACCGGTACGGATTTTTCCTCAACCGGCAGATCAATTTTGTAATCAATCTCACTGGCGTTGTAGTTGTGAAACTCTTCAAAATCTTCAACGGCCCGGCGGCTGGTTACTTTGTTCTTCACCTGCTGGACACGATATTCAGGGATAATGAACAGTTTATCTTTGCTCAAAAAGGTTGGGAATTTACCCGATAGCTCTTTGGTCGTACGCCCCTGTTCAATCGTGATCTTTTCCGTGATTCCCATATAGGATAACGGGCCGTTCACTCGCAGATCGGCAAACAGATCCATCGTGGGAGTCTCCTCCCGGTTTGGTAGGAACCGTTTGGCAGTTTTTCGGAAAATCTCCCGTTTTCCGGAATCCACGTGCTTGGTGTAAACCTTATCTTTTCGCTTGCTGGTGATGATATACTTTTCATCTTCGTAGTAGTCGCGAATGATATCACCTTTGCCAAACTCTTCCGGGGTATAGAGTTTTATGATATGCTCCGGCGGATTTTTTCGATCCACAAATGCCGCCTTGAACGCTTCCGGCTGGGAAGTTGCTTCAATCGGATTGAACAGATCCTCTCTGCCTTTAATGTGATCCACATATACGCGGAATCCGTCCCGGATCGCTTTTTGTGTTTTTGCAGCTATCAGGAACCGCGCTAAATCTTGCCCTTGCTGGCTGTGTGTTTTAGCACCGTCAAACATATCCTGGCTGCTCATGACATCTTCCACAGAGTCGAACGCATCGTTGCGCGTGATCTCGGCAGTGATACTTACCGCTTCCCGTAATGGAATCCGAATATCTCCATCCTGGTTGATCAGCGGAATAATGCTGCCGAAACTTCGCTCAATTCCGGCCTGAATGGTTCGCGGATTGTCCAGGAAGTCTCGGAGTGCGGTTTTGTGTTCGTCCGAATCAAAAATGATTCCGGTTAAAACAGATCGCAGAAACTCTTTTCCATCACTGGTAAGCTCGTTTTTCTCGATCAGTCCGGTACGATCCAAATCTTTCACCTGGTCAAATATTTGAATGCCAATATCATCAATAATGGTTCCAATGGTTTCGCCCTCGCTGCTGCCAATGATTCGCCCAATGGCTTGAAGCTGGGAGGCTTTTAGTCCGCGGATCATCGCTTTGGCCTGGTCGATCCGGTTCATTTTTGCCTGGCTGGTGTCCACGATGTTACCCAATCGGATTGCTTCTTCATCGTCCACATCCAACATGCGAACCAAAACCGGTTTGCTCATTGCGGTTACATCCGATTCAGAAAAACCAAATTCATCGGCGTTATCGGCTAAAAACTGCTTGTACCTGCTGCCGCTTTTCTCAATCTCATCGTAGGCAATTTTAAGTGCGATGGATCGTCCGTTCCCCTGGATTACCATTCCATCGGCGGTTGTAACCGGTGCGCCGTGGAATGCCAAGTTTCCACGGGTGATACTGTCGGGGTTGAGATTTTTAGCGATAAACTTAGGCTGTGCACAAAGATTGTCCAGACTTCGATCTCTCGGCTGGCCGCGGCTGATTCGATGCTTTGAATTTGCGCTGCAATCTTTGTTGTGGGAAGCAGTGAGGTCTGCTGCTTCAATCAGTTGATAATGGCCGTTGTGCTTCTCTGATCCATCCGCTTTGAAGTCAACCGGTACTTTTTTACCAATTTTTCCAAAAGTTGATTTTGTTTTGTCCGGTGCCGGTTCTTCGGAAAATTCTTTCTGAATCTGACCGTTATTGGCGGTCTTATCCCAATCTTTGAGCAGCATCATTCGCTCCTCGTAATTGTGAACAATGGTATTTCCATCTTTCCGGCTGCCAACATGCTCTGCATACTTCACCCATTTGGCACCGGCCACATCAACCACTTCATCTACTTTGATTCGCTTGCCTTTGAGCATATATTTTTCTCCGGCTTCCGGAGGAATGGTTGAACCGGTAGGCTCTTCAATGCCGCGGATCTCTCCAAGAGTTTTGGGAGTCCAGTGCATATCCAGATCAACGTCTGCATTGACTAACTCTCGCAGATCCATATAACCAAGCTCGCCGCCGTCATTGTATAGATCGGCCAAACCAAAGACTCGTTCGGCCTCATTGCCCGGCGTTCCTTTCTCTGTGATATACCAATCGGCTCCACCTTTAAAGTAGTGCAAATAGGCAACGGCCTGATCACCTTTGCCGTCCTGTTCGTAGAGTTCTGGCATAGATTGGATCGTTTGGTTCAGCTTTTGAACAATATCCTCATAGGCTGAACCCTCTTCTCCTTTCAGGTAATCGCGAACCGTATTGTATTGAGAGTTGGAAAAGAAAGGTTTTAGCTTTTGAAGCGTATTGGCAGTCGTTTCTACTTTATCTGCTGGTTCACTCTCTATTTCGGTTGTAGGTTTTTCGGGCTGATCGGTCAGTGATAAATTTTTCAAATAGGCCGGTACTCTTTCTTCATCCCGGTCAAGAATGTAATCGGCGGCTTCCTGGGCCCGGCTCGATGCACGGAAAAAGAACCGGTTATCCTCTTCGAGTTGTTTTAACAGACGCGCTCTGAATCCTTGAAGGTAGGCGGTACTGTTATCTATGGTGTGGAAGAGGATACCGGATTCACTGCACAGGAAGGTCGCTCCCAACTCAGCAATAAGTTCTTCAAAATTGTACTTCTCATCTCCAAATCGGCTGCCAAATTCCCGGTTCAGCCGGGAGGAGTGGCCGGTTGAGTGAACACCTTCATGAAATAGAGTAGAATAATACTCCTGCTCAGAATTAAAGCTTTCCGGAACCGGCATGTTGATATGGTCTGTAACCGGCTGATAAAATGCACTCTGTTCCTGGTGGCGAACTTCCGGAGCGTTGGGGAAATGCTCCCAAATGGCCTCTGCAATCTGAATCTTTTGAAATTCAGGTCGTTCAATATTCTCATTTTTTGGCAGCTCTCCCCAATCGATTTCATCAATATCGGAAGCGTGAAACACATTGTAGTATTTCAGGATGGGCACGTACCAATTTTCAGCCTGGCTTAACAGCTCTTCAAGGGTATTCGGGTTTGGAGTAGCGTAGGGGATGTCGTCTCTCCAAACGGTTCTGTTGTTACCAAGAATACTGTCGGCATTGTCGGTTAACCACTTTTTGAACTTATCTAAAGAGTAGGTGCCATACTCCAGTTTGGGATCACTCTGCTCGTAGGAAAACAGCTGTACGAAATAGACAACTTCGTTTCCTTTGCTTCCCTTTTTGACTTTCCCACCTAATCGCTGCACCTGTTTGAAGGTGAGAAAGTAGGGGTTGTCAAACTTTCGCATCACAAGTTTTTCGCCGTCCCACTCGGTGTTGAGCATAAAGAAGTTAATTCCCCGGTACGGTTTTTTGCTGACAAAATTTGTTGCAACCATACCGCTACCCAAACCGGAACCTTTCCAGGGCTTATGCCAGGGAAGTTCACCGGCGTTTTCAATCGTAGCAATCACCCGGTCGGTAATCATCTGGTAGATTTCATCAGGGGAAACGGCCTTGTTTTCCCTAATGGGATCTTCTACATCTGCCGGGTTTTCGATCAATTCCAGTCCGTGTAGATCCTCTTTATTCACTCCGGGATTATTTCGAACAGGCAGATGATTATCGGTTGGATTGGATCTTTCTTCGGCTTCAAAGGTTACGTCAAACTCTTTCGGGGTATCTGCAAAACGATTCTTTGTGGTTTGAGCAACTCCATCCTGAACTTGCAGCACCGTATCAGGCATGTGAATAAGGTAGCTGTTCCCTTTAAAATCACCGGTCTTTGTCGCATGAAGGATATACAGAAACGCTACTCCGTTCTGCTTGCAGAAGTCATGAAACGCCTCCATATCGGAAACTTTAATATGGCTCATGCTTGCAGAGTCGAAAATACAGAATTTAGCTCCGCTGTATTTAATGGCAGACTTTAGATCTTCCATTCCGTCAAAGTCGGTTACATATAGATCCGGGTGTTCCGCTTTCAGACGCTTAATCTTATTCTGCATGGAAGGCCCGGCACCCTCTTCACTGCTGCAGTAGATCCCTTTGCCCAGGGTATTTGCCAATACCCAGGCAAGATCTACCGCAACGGTACTTTTTCCGGAACCGGCAGGGCCCCAAATGGCCATCGAGAAATTTTCGGGCAGCTTACCCAGTACCGTTGCATACGGCTCCGGCAGTGTAATTCCGGTAAATTCTTTTTTGGCAAGTTCTTTACTACTAATCATTTTTTACGCTTTTGAAGAATGATTGCTGTAATGGCCGCACCGGTCAATCCGCCAATCATAAAGCCGGGCAGATTGTTTTTCGTGCGTTCGGAAAAGGTGTATTGAATTCGTTCGATCTGTTCAGAAGCAATGGTTTTCATCACTTTTTGAACATCTACCTGGTCGAAATAAGAGTCGATCTGTGATTTATTGGCCCGGTACTCATTTCGTAGTGCTTCATTGTCCTGGGCTAAATCGGAAAGAATGATTGTTTCGGTTATCCAGGAACCGCGATTGCGGCTGGTAAGCTTATCCACCTGACGGGCGATAAAATCAATAAAACCACTTCCGGAATCTCCAAGAGTTTCGGAAATGATCTGTGCATCTTCGATCTCTATACTCTTTGATCCTATCATCTGTTAGCTGCTTTTTTTACCACTTGACGAACCGCTCCGCTATTCAACACAAGGAAATAACCCGTTACCCCAACGGCGGCCAGGGCCGTAACTGTAAGCAGGGTTTTTCGCACATCGGCAAAGGCCGGTTGAATCATCGTGAACAGATTCGATTGATCTTCATGCTGTATGATTCCGGCGTTCTCCAGGGTTTTTTGATCATCCGAAAACCTCATGTGCTGCGATATGGCAATCGGTTCAAGTTTTCCGTCTTTCACATCTTGGAGTGTCGTTTGATCAGAAAACCATTCGGTTGATCCCCCTGGATATAACTCAAATTGAACATAATCATCGGTTCCTGGACGGAATACCGGATCGAACTGTATCATAGCGCTGCCTCGACAGTTCGAGAATGCATCCGTACGAATGAACCCGCCGCCTAAAATCTGATTGTTATACTTACCATGTCCGCGGACAGCTACAAAGGCATCCAAGCAGGCAAATGGTGTGCGAAACAGGGCAGGGCCGCCGGTCTTGTAGGTTTGAACTTGAACACGAACCGAAAACGGTACTCCAGATGGAGGCATACCTCGGGCCGGAATACGCTCAATAATGCGAACATCGGCGTAGTCGCTGCTAATGGCATCTGATAGTCCTGAATCCGATAAAAACGGTTGCGATATGTTTGGAAGGCTGCCCATTAAAACAAAATTCGTTTGGTTAACATGGCACCGGCCACCGCTAATATTACGGCACCGGTTAGGTTGGAATAGTCTTTCACTCTATCCGGTAAAAGGTTTTGCTTTGGCTGTGGATCGGTTTGCGATTCGTTAGATGTTGGCTGCTCCCCGCGAATCTTCTGGATTTCGTTGTAGATCTCCTCTCCCGCTTCCAGGAAGCGTTCCAATCTGCTGCCGGTCGGCTGATCAATCGGCTCAGTATGTAACACCGGTAGTTGAGACATTAGTCCTTCTTTCGTCTTTTTGTGATCATCATTAATGTTGCTACACCGGCAATGATCCAGGGCAGATGATCTTTGTTGATCCGGATGAAGTTTCGATCTTCCGGGCTGTCTGTTTCACGATTTAGAATTCGCTCACAAGCTGACTCGCCGAGTGGTTGAATCTTAACAGTCTGCATCACTTCTTCTTTTTATTGGTTAGCAGATATGCGATTGTCCCGCCTCCAACAACCAGGGAGCCAATCAGAAATGGATTTTTGATAAATCCACCGTAACCCGCCTGAACAGTTTGTTGGCCGTTATCGGATGATTGCTGTTGTTCTGCGGCCTTGGACTCCTGCTCACGCTGGGCAATCAACTGTGGGAGCCTGTCCAGGAATTGTTGATCTCCCGGCGAAACATTCTTGTGTTTACAATCCCTGCCACCTAAGTAAAAGTGAGCCATATTGGTTGGCGTTGGCTGAACATTCGATTCCATTCCACGCACTAAATCTCTCATATCGGTTGGAGTGAGGTACGTTGAAATGGCCTCTGCGATCTGCTGCTTTTGCTGTTTTTGAGCGGAACTGCAACTGGAACCACCAAAGAGGCCACTCACAGAGTTAAAAACACTTGCCGCGGTGGTAATGATTGTTCCCGGATCTGCTCCAAGTCCATCACTCATGCCGCAATCCGGGCAGCCAAGTTCACTGTTTTGAAAACCCGATTTTCGCAGTTCTAACGTTTCGTTTTGTCCGAGGAAAGCACCCATATCAATTGGTTTTGTTGGTTAATGTATACTGGCGATAGGCCAAATATGTGATCCCAACAACCACGCTAAGCCCGATAATGGGCTTGATGTTTTGAACTCCAGGCAATCCATCAGATAGATCAACTTTTTGCGATCCAAAAATTTGATGATCCGCAAGCTCATCCCCGGCTTTGGTATGCAAAGTTGGATCAAATCCTTTCCAGGAGTTCTTATCGTGATACTGCAAATAGACGTGTGAGTACGCCTCTTTTTTCTTCGGATTGGCTTTTACCACACGAAACCGCACCGGAACGCCGATTGATGAAAGCAGGGCACCGGCCAGCACACTTTGATCATCACAGTCGCCGAATCCAAGCTCCAGAGTTTTTGAAGCTGTTTGCAGCCATTCGATACCGTCCGGATCATTCACATAGGCGATATTCTTTTTCATCCAAGAGTAAACCGCATCGGCAATTTTGCCATAGTTGCGGCGATTCGGCAGGCCCGTTCGCGGATCGGCCGGAATATTTTGGGTGATCTCAATCGCTTTGGACCGAACGGCCGGATCTCCTTTACCTTCATCCACCAGGCGTTTTATTTCGGAAAGCACTCCGTCCAGTCCGGGATAGGCGACACGGGTAAAAAAGGCAGAACCATCCCTGTGATGGGAGGCTCTGCCGTTGTTGCCTGGGATCGGGCTGTTGGGGACTCTTTCGGTATGGATCGTCGGTAGATTCAAAGGAGAATTAAGCTGCTTTTAAACGGTTTTTAAACTCTTTCAGAAGCTCAATGAAGTAGGCTTTGTGCTGTTCATTAAGCTGAACACCGTACTTGCCGATTACAAACTCCGCGGCTGCTTTTGCCGGTATATACTTCAACTGATCGGCAGCACCGTTAAACTGTTCAAGTACCGGAGCGATCACATCGGCAGCTTTTTGGGCCGGAATATCATGGTTGGTTGCTACTTCCATCAGAGTTTTTGATACCTGAATCCAGAATCCGGGTTCTGCGTTAATGTTGTGGGTTTCAAACGTGCGTAACCCTTCGTTCAAAATCCTTCGGATCGTTTCCGGACCGGGCTGGCCTTGCACCAGGGCAGATGTTACCGTTTGCACAAGCTGGCTAAAAAATTGATTGACGATATACTGCATGTTGTTTTCGGGATTGTTCTGTTCAGGCGCCGGATTGCTTTTGTTTTCCGGTTGTGTAGATTCTTTGGGACTGTTTTCAGAAGGTTTAGGCTGATTGAGTCCGGCCAACGGTTGAGGTTGCGGCTGGGCCGGTTGAAATTTTTGGATCAGCGGCGAAATAAGGTTAAACAGTTCCGGATTTTTCAGAGCATCATTCAGGATCTCTTTCAGGTCAAATCCGGTGTCCACATCGGCATACTTCAACTCTTGCTGGAGCTCAAAATTTTCAAACTTCAACTCCTGGATCTCCTCTTTGAGCTGTTCAATCTTTTCCTGAAAGGCAGATGTTTCATTGCGAACCAGGGAATTCGATTGCCGTTCAGATTCGGTCAATTCAATGGTTAACCGGCGAACCTTATTCACCATATCATCAAGTTCACCGTCTTTGGATTTTAGCCGCTTTTCGAGCGTATCAATGATCTGTTCAAAATCCCGGCGTGTCTCTTCCCGGATATCACGGCGGATGGATTCAATAAACTGTTGATCCAAGGATTGAGGATTGTGCTGCTCTTGTACCGAATGTATCTCAGGGCCGGAATCGTGAATGTGGAAATGAAGCTGATCTTCGGTTCCATTCTCTTTTTTTAACCGCACTTGATACTTACCGGGGCCGTACACCTGTTCAATCTGTTCAATGGTTTGAGGGTTTTGCCGTGTGATTACCTCTTTACGGCGATAGTGTCCGTGCTCCTGTTTGAGCAGCGTACCAAAGAAAGGGTAGTTCTCCAGGATTTTATCCGATGTTACAGCGATTTCCTCTATCTCTTCCGGTTCCAGGTAGGCATCCAGGGTTGGACGGCCACGACCGGGTATATGCCGAACGTTCATTTCAGGTGAAGAACCGTTCAGGGTAGGAGACTCAATATTGTCGAATAAGTGAGTAGCTGTTTCGGCCATTGAATTGAAAGTGAAAAAGGTTCACTCATAAATTGGCAAGGAAAAGAGGTTCAAACAACAGATAAGTGCGGTTTTGACTGTTTCGAAAGGATTAAAACTACTTTGGAATAAATAGGAAATTTGCGGAATAAAATGGAACAAATAGACTAAATCGGAACAGTACGGAACTATATGACTAATGCGGAACGGTTTGAATCATTTGACTAAAAAAAGAAAGGGGTATCTATTAATCGGTGGTAGATTTGGATTCTATTTTATGAATTTCTGTTGCTTAATGAGTGGTTTGCAAATAAGTGTTTGAGCAACTAGTAATGGGATTGATCCCCTTTCGTATAAGAAACGAAGTCATCGAGCCTTTATAAATATGACTTATGTTTTATGTACTAATTTGGACATAAACCAATTCAACAATGTTGTATAAGTTCCCTACTGAAATGCTTTGATTGCATAAAACAATAAAATCAGATATTCTACGAGAGCCGTGTTACTTGAGCCTGTTTGTTTAATTAAGTATCAGTTGGCTTAAAACCTTTCATTTACTACATGCATATATCTGAGCTTAACAAAATAAAAAGCGAAGCGGACCCACTACTTGGAAGTTGTACTAAAGTTGTAATAACTAAGCTGAATGGGAAAAAGGAAATTATTCCGTGCACTTATCCAGATTATAAAGTTGTTGTTGACGTCAAGGCTTACAAATTGGAGAACCTACTTCGAGAAAAGATTTGGTTTTTTCTTAAAGCAGAATTAACAATCAAATCTACTTTTGAAATTATTGATACGCATTCTCTCAAGTTAGTTTTAGATACTAATATGAAATGAGTAGCGATTAGTAATGTTTTTTTGAGAAAAAAAAGAAGCTATAAAACAGGATTGATTAATCTTTTATTAACTATAAAAAATGAGCTTATTTAAACCAATGAATACAGATAAAATATATGAATCATCAAGAGAAGAAATTGCTTTAGAAATTAAAGGAACGGTACAGCTTGAGGCAGGAAATAATGAAAAGGCTATTTCAATTTTCAACTCTGCTACTTCAGTATATCCCAAAAACCCTTATTTCTACTATCTTAGTGGGTACACTAAGCAAAATTTAAAGATGTATATAGATGCTATAAAAGATTTCGAATATTATTTGGAAATACATCAAAACCATTATAATGCACTTTTTCGTATCGGTCTATGCCTTCAACATTTGAATAACTTTCAAAGAGCTTTAGAATACTATAACAAATCAGTTGAATACTTTAAAGAATTCAAAACTACAATTGAGAATCTTTCTGAAGATTTACACAAAAATGAAAATATAAATGGTAATTATTTTAACATTCCGAAGGAAAAAATTTATGGGAATAGGGCAAATGTTAAAATGAGTTTAAATGATTGGGGTGGCGCTTTAGATGATTGTGAAAACGCAATAACTATAAATGCAGATTATCCCCAACCTTATTTTTTGCGAGGAGTCTATTTTTATAACAGTGAAGAACATGAAAAAGCAAAAAAAGACTTGAAAAAAGCTGCCAGTCTTGGATTCGAACAGGCAAATACTACATTAAAGCAACTTTATGGTAACGAAACTTCTAACGATACTTTTTTTACAGAAGTAAAACAGTTTGCTGACAGTCCAGAAGCAAAACAAAGAACAGGGGGGATTTTGATGCGAACAGGTTTTAAACCAGAGATAAATTCTGTTCTTTCTGAATTTGACAGTTTAAATATTTCAATAATGCAACAAGTTGCAGAAAGTTATTTGAAGAATATGTGGCAACAATATAAAAAGGTGGCGGGTGAAATAAATGATTTCTATAAAGCTGTCATTGCTTATGAAGTAAGTAAAGCCATAGAAGAATTGTATCCCCAAATAGACCAAGACAATTTTTGGAAAACAATATTTAATAATGCCCATAAGAGCTTTAAATAAACTAATGAACCTGCCTGCTAACAAGCACTGTAACTAAGACGCGGATAGGTCATTGGGTGTCATTGGTGTTAATCTGCGCACTATACGGATGTGATATATCATCGGGTGCAGATATCGATATTGTCGTTTCAATAATACATTTTAAACAAGTTCAGCGCTTTTTTGCATACTCGTATGAATAATGTCTAAAGCGGTCAATAAATTAATTCACAAATTTTTCTAAGTTTATATAAAAACATGGGACTATCTGATCACTTAAAAAAAGTGCAAAATGGGCTCCGACAAGGATCATTTACCTCAGAGGCATCAGTTTCTCAAGGGATTCTTTTACCAGCTTTAAATGAACTTGGCTGGCCAGTCTTTGATACGTCAATAGTAGTTCCTGAATTTTCGGTAGAAAATCGTAGGGTTGATTATGCATTGTGTCATCCAAAAAATAAGCCGGCTGTATTTCTTGAAGTAAAGAATGTTGGGTTATCAGATGGTGCTGACCGCCAATTATTTGAATATGCATTTCATCTTGGAGTTCCGATGGCAATTTTAACTGATGGTCAAGAATGGAGTTTTTACTTACCTGGTGAACAAGGGCGTTATGATGAAAGAAGAGTTTATAAAATAGATTTGCTTGAAAGAAGTCTTGATGAAATTGAAAAGCGACTTGTTCGATACTTAAAATACCAGAATGTTACATCGGGAGAAGCATTAAAGTCAGCCCGATCTGATTACCAAAATGTCTCAAAGTTTAGAGTTATAGCAAATAATCTACCTAAAGCATGGGAATCTATACTTCAAGAACAAGATTCAATACTATTAGAGTTATTAGCTGAAAAAGTAGAAGATTTATGTGGTTATAAGCCCGATTTGGATGTTTGCAGTAGGTTTCTTGATGAACAAATAAATTCTCATGGAACACCAAGAGTTGAAAAGAAAACTGTTCGTAACATATCAGAACGATCTACAAAAAGTAGTAAACCATCATCCAAAAAATCTCGAACTCGAAAAGTTGAAGACTACAGTTTAACATTTAAGGATCAAGATTTTTCAGCAGGTTCTGCTCGTGAAGTAATGACCACCCTATTTGAATTATTAGCAAAAGAAGATGATACTTTTCTTGAAAGATTTGCTTCGAGAAAACATGGAAGGAAAAGAAGGTATTTGGCAAAAGATAAATATGAACTTTATCCGGGACGTCCTGATTTAGCTGAAGATAATTCAGTTGAAGTAGTCTCAGGTTGGTGGCTTGGTACTAATTACAGTCGTAAAAATATTCAAGATATTATTGACTTGGCTCTTGAAGTTTCTGAACCACAGCTGAGAAGCAGAATTAAAGCAAGAGTTCATTAATCTTTTATCCGTAATAAAAACAATTATTTGACCGCTAACAAGCGTTTTCTGTGGATGTCTAAACGATTGTTGCTAATAGCTTTATTGATTGCCACGCCGCACAAACGCCAAACCGTTATAGGGCGAAACAAAAATTAAATATGTGAACAGTATCATGGATATAAGTTTGACGCACGTAAATTTCAAAGTTCAATGGCGGACTATTTTCATCATTGTAGGACTATTTATAGCACTCACTGCCTGTGAATCGTCAGTCAATAGCAATGAAGATACCGAAGAAGAGATTAGTGAAGAATCACAAATTCCCTATTTGAAGGTTGTGAATCAAAATACTGATAGTTATCCAATTACCGGTGTCCGCCTCGTTAATTATGAGTTTAATAATCTTGAAATCGATGTTGGTGACTCACAAAAATTCACTCTTGATGATGGCATGCCAGGTGGATATAGCGACATAAACATAATAGTTAACTATAGACGAGCAGGTCGTTCATTTTCTTTGAATATAGAAAAAAATTTTAATGATGGAGATACCACAACTGTAAGAATGAAAGGTTGCATTTCCGCTGAAGGGTGTGCTGGTGTATATTTGGAATGAACTTTTGAATCAGTTCTAAACTATTCATAAATCGCCCTATAATAAGGCGTTTTAAGCGGACTCGTTTAGGGTTCGGGACCTAAATTTAGCAACTCGGCTCTCCGCTTTAACGCTGGGTCGCTATGTACCTAACAGATACTAACAAATTTGGATAATGTATCAGATATCAAAAAGTACAACTCGGAGTTGGCGAAAGAATAATAAATTTGGGAAGTATCCCGTCTCAATCAATACTATTTGCCCAGAATGTGGTGAAAGAGGTACTTTCAGCATTGCACCTATTGCGAACTTGACTGATCAGAAGGAATCGCACCTTCAAGGTGTTTCCATGCGTGGTAAATGCCCAACATGCGACTTTAAGGCTCGATTTATTCAAGTGGGTGAAGAAGATAAGCCAAATTATAAATTATTCATCCACCCGACTCCTAAACTTGTTCGCCAACCAATACATGGCGTAATTGAAAATTCCGAAATTTTTTCAGGAAGAGTGAAAAAAGCATACTTGGAAGCTATTGATGCCTATAATGCTAAGCAGTGGATTCCTGCTGCAATAATGTGTGGACGTGCGCTCGAAGGTATTACACTTTCTTTACTCCCGGAAGACAAACGAAAAGGAAAATTTGCAAAACAATTAAGTGAACTTCCAAACCATATTGATATCAATAAAACTCTATCAGATTTAACTAATGGGATACGAAAAGGGCGCAATATTGCAGCACATTTTGATGAGTCATTAGATATTGATGAAACTGTATCTGCAATGTTACTTGATCTACTGGATTCAATTATAGAATACCTATTTGTACTTCCTGAAAACATTGAGTCATTAGACAAGAAGCTTCAATCTGAAGATATCAAGTCAACGGATGAAAAATAAAAGATGGTAAACTTGATTCACTATCGGTAAATGACGGGCGCTTCAAATCGGACGCAGACGGAGTTCGATGGAAACTTGATTGCTAGGAATTAATTTCACTACTTCAAAGAAATCATAATCCCTGCACCGTTTAAACGCTGGGCCGTTATAGGGCTGTCTCAATATCAATAGTGGATTATCCTACTTTCAGCAATTAAACCTCGCTAGCTATATCATTGATTATGTTAACATATAAGGAACTTATTGAATTAAGGAAGAAGTTGGCTAATGGAGGGATTTCATTGGAACATGCTGAAGAATTATTCTGGAAGGACTTTAAAGAAGATAAACGATCGTGGCGTACAAAAGATTGGAAAGAAAGAAGAGCTAAAGTAATCAAAGACAAATGCGAAATATGCAGCAGCAAAGAAACATTGACGATACAACATCTTTCTCATCCAATAAAATACAACGAACATAAAAAAGTTGTAACCAAAGAATATACTAGATCTTTTATTGAGTCTAATCCCACTGTTGATAAAGATGAATTTAGCTTACACATTAAAAAGAACTATGACTATATACCAGTCCCTTTATGTCCAAACTGTGAGAGCAGATATCCTAACGAAAGATCGAGAAAAACTCCTCGATATCTTTGCACAGTATGCCTAGACGAATTTGATGAAACAATATATAAACCGGTAGATAACCTTCTTGCAACTTTTTTTGAAAATGAAGAAGCAACTGAAGTTCGCGACAAGTGTTTTATATCAAAAGATCAATGGAGAAATAAGCATCATCTACCGACTACAAAGTATTGGTTCCAGAGAGAAAAGGCTAAAACCAGATATAACGAAGAAATTAGGAAAGAAACATTATTGCTTAGCTTAGATGACAACATAAAATATCTTTCTCTTGAAGATACAATTACTGCATGTAAAAGGTGTGCTTACAGCTATGATATGCACAGCATGGAATTATGTCCCCAATGTAAAGAATACTACAAAGGTATACAGTACCCAAGTTGTATTCAATGCTTGCCTGAAGAGAAACGAAAAGCAGCATTTGAAAAAATTGATTTCAATAAAGAAATGGATGAAATGCATAAGAGACTTGGAATAGACTAAATAGATATATAAAAGAAAATCGTTAGAATCCTGCTGCTATCAAATGATAAAACCAGTGCCTGGTCTAAAGATTTATCCATTAAAAGAACTACTTTATGTAAAGCTAACAAAAACAACTAGCGTAGGCATAGGATCATACCATTAGAACGTTAAATTTATCTCTAATCTTTCCATAAACTACACTTTAAAAGCGTTTCAAGCGGACTCGAATGGGATTCTGAATCCTAAATTTTAATGCCCAGAATCGCCGATTAAACGCCAGAACGTTACTCCAAAACCTTACTCTTCATCTGTGCAATAATCCAATCCACATCTGATTTTTTGACTACCAAATGGCCGGGCCGCTGGGTTCTGAAATTCCGGGCAATGGGCTTGGGTTTTAGCAGCGGACGTACACAGTCGTAAAACATGCTCTTCTTCATTCCGGTCAGCTCCTCTACATATACCTGGGCTTCTTTCATCGTAAACACTTCCAGTTGCACGAGTTCATCAATGGTGAGTCTGTTTCTACTTTTCATGGTCTGTGGATGGTTTTTTGTAGGTAATGATATTTAAGAAAAATTCTCAGTTGAACTAATTTTTTAAAATGACACTTTTTTGTCACGCTAAAAATGCGTGTGTTTTTTATCCTCGGTCAGTAAAATCTAACCCTTCTAACCTTTTTAGTAAGTAATTGATTTTACTATTCAAATTAGGGTTAGATTTTGGGTTAGAAACTCAAAAAAAATCTAACCCTAAAAAAGGCAATCTAACCTTGATCTAACCTTGTTCTAACCCTTTTCTAACCATGTATCTAACCTTAAATAAGGCATTGATATATAGTTATTTACGGCTATAAAAAAGGGTCAGGGTTAGAAAATTTTGGGCTTTTTAGAAATTCGTTTGCACATTCAAAAATCATGGGTAAAAAAATTTAGGTTCAGAATGGAGCGATTTCATCCTTTATGATTGGGTTTACAGAAGTTTCTGTTTTTTCATTAGCATCGATAAATTGTTGCAAGGATGCAGTGTGATCCTGTCCGGGAGGGAAAAGGTTTATCAATTCATTGTCCGACTTACCGATTTGCCGGTATGTAAGAATGTAGCTGTGAACGGCCTTTTTAACGTCAACCGGAGCAGCATTATCGCGGGGGTAGTATCGTCCGTACCATTTCCGAGTTCCAACTTCAAAACCACCGCACTGCTTGAAATAATCTTTTAGAATCTCTTTAAACTGGTTGCTGTTGATCGCATTTTCACGCTTGTACTCTGCATACGCTTCGTACAGTTGGTTGATGTTTACATACATTTCTTCTCGACTATTGTTGTAGTTGTACTGCCAGCTCTCTTTAATCCGTCCGGATGATGCCAGGTAGATCAGTTGATTAATGAGCGCGTTTTCTTTTTCATTGGCTTTTGCAGCAGCAAAACGTTCCAGTAATTCCTCGTATATAAACGCCCGTAAATTCTCATCGGTACCAAAAATCAGCTCATAACAGCCCAACAATCGTGTATAGTTATCTGTTAAACGGTGCTCGGCTATGTAGCTTTTGGGCTCTTTTGCTACAGTCTTATCAAGGGCGGTTTTATAAGCTTGGTACAATTGTCGCACATTACTTCGGACTGTCTTTCGAAGCTCATCCGTTTGATTCAATAGAATGTGAGTCGTGATCCGGCTTAAATTGTCCAGGTTATCTTCAAACCATTCAAACAGATCTGAGTTATTGGATCGATACTCCTTTTTGTACTCGAAATAGACAACACGGCTTTCGGTCGCATCAGCCTGATCAACATCCAGGTTGATGCGAAAGTTGGATGTAAGAGAGAGAGTACTCCGGATCGGTGTGAATTTGTTTCTCCCGGCCCGGTCAACATCTGAGACAGTGCGGCTTGTTTTGTGGTAGTAACCGTTGATGTTTTGGTAGTCAATTTTTGAAAATTCTGGATTGTACTCATCATAGCAGACCGGCAGTTGGCTAAAGTGGCCCATTTGGTTTTCAATGGCTGCAATAGTTACGGAATTCCCCTTCATCTCTTTGGTTTTATGCAACCCAAAAAAGGCTCTCAAAAAGGTATTGAAGTAGGTAGTTTTACCGGTTCCTTTAGGACCATAGACATAAAGCATGATCGTATGCCCGTTCATGTCATTGGCATAGTAGAGATCCTTTTCATAGAGGTGGTAGACTACATAAGCTAGAATCAACTTCGCATAATTTTTGGCTCGACCGGTATTATCTCCACCTCCGATCAGATCAATCAATTTAGCCTTTACTTCTCCCATGAACTGTTCAGCTTCCATAGTGTTGGTGTTTATGATTGGTGCAAGCTGCTCCTTCTCTTTCATAGATTGATAGAGAGGCAGAGTAAAACCAACTCGGTTATTGACGATGAACTCATCGGATTCATTTGGCTCAATAATTTTGGCCGGTTGATCTTTATAGGGAGGGCAGATCAGCGCGTTACCAAACAGCCAGTAAGGACGGTTGTCATTGTCAGTAGGCTGGATGAATCCAACGTGATCCGGACGGCGGACAATTGGTTTGTCAAATCCAGAAAGCAACCATTTAAAAATGGAAAGAGGCTTCACTTTATCGTTACGTGCCTGGATAATCTCCCCCATGGTATAAGGCCGGATCGCTTTATAAAAACTGCGTACATCATCCAGGCTTTCCGGAAGAACTTCAATGGTGTCTGTTTTGATCAACTTTCCACGATTCAACTCCCGAATATTGATATAGAAGATCCGTCCTTCCCGATCATCCTTTACAATTGAGTTTATATCAATGGCGAAATCAGCAACCAATCTTTGATCTTCACCGGTTGAATAGATGCTGTGGTTCTCCTCAAAAAAATGATTGTTGAGTTGCCTTACAGAAGGGCCTTCATCATTGTTATTCTCGACACCAACAATGGCCACTGCTTCATTCCTTGTGCTAACTACATCCGTATTGAATGCAAGCTCCAGGAGTTCATCTTTGGTCCCACCTTCCATGAGCCAGTCTGATACATCCTCTTTCTCTTTAAGTCCCGGTAGTTGAAGTATCCGTATGGACTTGGCAATTCCACCAATTTTCTCTGTAATCAATACCGCATGTTCACGGCCCGGATCATCATTGTCTGGAAGAATGATTACATCTGCATTTTTAAAAAATTCGTTATAGGAGTCTTGCCACTTACCGGCTCCCATGGGGGTAGTCGTAGCAACAAGTCCGCGTTTTTCGAGTGCATCCGCATCTTTTTCCCCTTCAACCAGGAAAACAGGCCGGTTTTCTTCAATAGCTCTGATTACATCCGGAAGATTGTAGATGACTCTTCTGACACCTTTCAGGCTCCACGTATATTCACCGTTTGGCTGCTTAACTCTTTGGCGAAAACTTTTTGGATGGAATCTAACGGCTTCAAATAGTAGCTCTCCGTTTTCATCGGTATATGGATAGGTGGCGACAATTCTTTTTTTCTGCGGTTTCGTCTGTCTATTTCGGTATTCCGGATAGAGAATTTCAAAGTTGAAGCCCAGGGATTTTAAAATCTCACTGCCTTCACAACCGGCATGGCAAGTAACCGAAATTTTTCCATCCGGTTGCTTTTTCCAGGTAACAGAAGGTGTTCTATCGTCATGAAAAGGGCAGGGGCATTGCGTCTGAATGTAGTCTCCACGGTGTTCAACTTTTAAACCTCTAGACTCAATTTCATCGAGTATTTGTTGGAGTCTTGTAGAAATCATGATTTATGGTCGTCCCAGGCTGAATGTTTAGTGCGATTATTGGTTAGGAGGGCCTAAAGATGTTATCGTATGGCCTGATAAACTTCTCTTCCATTTCAGCGACTTTTTCAGCGTACTCATTAAAACTGGAAAAGGCTTCCTTCTGATCGGTGCAGATCATTTGCTGGAAATTGAGCTTATAGTTGTTGATCTGCCTTAGAGATGGGTAGATGCTTCCTTCACAAGCAGCCAACAACTTGCCAATCATTTTATACTCTCGATGAGTGAAGGATTCTTTGGTAAGTATTTTATTTCGCAGCTCATGCCATGCCATCATCTTGCGAATGGCAATGTTTGAATCGGTCATATTCATGGTAAAAATCGATTGTGTTACTTTAGGTTGTTTCAGTTCGGTTATCCGTGACTCTTGTAGGTTTTAACTTTTCCGATAATACGGAGTGTTTTCGGCTCTGCTCGGCAAACGTCATCACTTCCTTAACAGTTAGCTGAGTCGATTCAGGAATTGAGAAGTCAACGGGTAGAAGCCGCGCGATGTCCCAGGCAATTAACTCCGCTAAGTCTTGATTGATGTGGATTGACCCGGAGTACTTTCTCATACTTTGAACAATATGGGTAAGCAGAGTGAGATAGTTACTGCCGGTATTGTCTGCTTGTCGTTGATATCGATTTACTTTGTCCATTTGTCTAACTCCATGATGTGAATGAGGTGTCTGCCTTGTTCGTTTTTCTTAACAAACTTGATTTTATTTCGTCCAATGTAGTTGCAGATGGTTTTCCGCTTAAGTCCGGTCAATTCAGCAAACTCTTGAGTAGTGAGCCATTCGTGTTTGGGGAGTGTTTCATTAGCAAGCTTTCCAAGTTCCTTGACCTGAGATTCTAAGTTTTCTATGACTTCAATAAGCTGTGTGAATTGTGTGTTCATGAGCCTATATCGCTTTAAGTATGTGTTTACGTTTCTGGTAATATTCTGGGAAATGTATTCGGGCTTTAGCAATTAACTTGTCGATCTCTTTATCGATCCACTCGTTATGTTCTTGATATTTGCTAACCTGAATAACGGCTGCATGGCTGACGCCAATTTTTCCTGAATTGGGATTCACCAACTGGCTTGAAAAATCCTTAATGGTGAGCCTGAAAAGGGAAAGTGCCGTTTTAAATTCTTCGTGCCGAGTTTTATTTAACATTTTTTTTTAGTAATTACAGATTACTTACAGTTTGTAAGTGAGCTAATTGGATGATAATTAGTAATTACTAATTAAATCAACATAAATTTTGGTGAATACTAATATATCTGGCAGGATAATTGAACTAAGTTCAATGTTCTCAACTGATAAAGAATTTTTAGAGAAATGCGGTGTCCGCAACTATTCGTTGATCACAGAACTGAAGAAGGGAAGAATTAAAAGTCCAAGCGCGGATATTGTTGCTCAGATTGTGAAGGGGACAGGTTGTTCGGGAACGTGGTTATTAACCGGAGAAGGGGAACCGTTTAAAACCGGGGAGAACCCAAAGAAGGGTTCATCCCAGTCGATAAACATTGACTATGCATTCAAACTTTTAGAACGGATAGAATCGAAAGCAAGCGAGATAAAAGAAAGTGAGCTGCCTGAGGATGTTGAGGTTCAGTTAACTCGATTATTGTTAAAAGTTCTTGAACGTCGTGAACAATAGCCTCCATATCTGTATAGTTTTCTTCAATTAACATACCCCTGAATGTTTATTTGAATGATTGATCTCGTGGAATATAAGTAAATCATATTAATTGTTTTTACTTACAAAATGTAAGGGAACAAAAAGGAAAAGATTTTAGGACTAATTTGAACCGGTACATGTGTAACCATTCAATACATATCATATTCGCGGAAAACCGCCTGATTTGTGATCAGGGGTTTTCTAGGAAAAGTTTATGGGGGCCAGTGTGGGGGCCACCAATCAACCAAATACCCCCAAAATCAACGTTAATAGGGTACAAACCTGCATATATAGTAACGACTACGAATCAGGCGGTTAGAGGTTCGAATCCTCTCGGGTGTACAATAACGTAAAGCCCTGAAGGTCAATTATTTATAGACTTTCAGGGCTTTATTTTTTAGCCGTTTTTTTATGCACTTTTTTATTGGTTACAAGGTAGTTACAAGGGAAATTGATTTACCCTTGTTAAATTTTTCTCCAAGAGAGAATAAAACATGTGCGAGATGTTAAACACTTAGTAGCTCTTGGTTGCCTTCTTTAAATGTTTAGAGTACTTGTATAAATCATTGAGAGACTCAATATCTACTCGCTGACCGTTTTTGTTTTCATCAAATAGGGTGACGTACTTACTTGTTTCACTATTGAAATGAAGTCTGCAAATAGGTTGTCGATTATTATCATCAAACAGCATTCCCATGTAGCTTTTTGTACCTCTGTGGTGAACCCTTGATGGATCAACTACTTCTGATTCGATAGCTTTGACGATGTGGTAACCTTAGATGCTACCACAATGATAGTGTGGATCTCTTCAGAGGCTCAGTACTTCTCCTCTAACTCTGCAATTTGTTTCTGATGTGAAAGATACTCTTCATTGGCTTTGTTTCCGTTATTATCGTAGTTATTTCCGTTTCTGTATTCGAATTGCCCAAAAGGAGTAAGGGGTCGACTGAGTGATTTGGCTTCCAAATCCTTAACCCGTTATTTGACCTTGGAAAAAGGCAAAGTTTTGCACATGATACGTATAATATTTACGTTTAATACGTAAACATAACCGATCAGATGAATTGCCATGAAAGAAAAGTTGACTCTTTCTATAGATAAGGAGACTAAAAAGAGAGCTAAACGCCACGCTAAAGCCATGGGCAAAAGTATATCTGAAATCGTCGAAGAGTATTTTAATGAAATTTCCTCTAGTGAAGAATGGAGTCCGCCGGAAGGATCTGTAGTAGAGAAGTTAGCCGGCAGTTTACCCATTGATGACAATCGTTCTTACAAAGAGATCTTAGCAGAAGAATTGCAAAAAAAATACACTGTTGATGAAGATTCTGATTGACAGCGATGTCTGTATCGATTTTCTGACAGGCAGAGCACCACATTTTATGTATTCTCAGAAATTATTCTGGAAGGCTGAAAATAATCAATTGGATGCAGTTGTGAGCCCGGAGTCATTTTCAAACATATTTTATGTGCTTCGCAAATTCTATACTTCAGAACACATAATTACAAAACTAAATGGAATGCGCTCACTAGTTGAGGTGGCTAACTTAAATGGTTCTGTAATTGACCAGGCATTGAATGCAGGATGGAGTGATTTTGAAGATGCCATCCAACATTTTTACGCAATTGATTCATCATGCGAGGCGATTATAACGAGAAATCTGAGAGACTATAAAAAAGCTAAGCTTCAGGTGTTTACTCCTTTCGAATTGATAGAGCAACTTTGAAACTACCTGTATCATCTAACTGCACTTTATGTAAGTATTTTTTCAATAATCATTCAGCTTATTAAAGACAACAAAAAAAGGAATTCACAAAGAGCATTGTATGCTTTCATGAATTCCTTGAGATAAGATCTTAATTTTGATAGCAGATGTAGAAATCAGTGCTTAATGATGACGCCTGACTCTCTTTCTGCTGTTGCTGCTTTTCTTTCGTTTGCTGTTTCCATTGGCATTGCTTTTGCCACGATTTTTATGGGATTGGCGTGACTGCTGTTTTGCCGGCTGTGGAGGATTGTTATCCTGCAGCGGGAAATCGTGCTCGTCAATGACAGGAATCTTTTTGCCAATCAGCTTTTCAATGTCTCGCAGATACTCTTTCTCTACGGCATCACAAAAAGAGAGTGCAGTTCCGTCTGATCCTGCGCGACCGGTACGGCCGATACGGTGAACATAGGTTTCAGGAATGTTTGGTATCTCATAGTTAATCACGTAATGAAGTTCATCCACGTCAATACCGCGTGCGGCAATATCGGTGGCGACCAGAACCCGGGTCCGCTGATCCTTGAAATTTCCCAATGCTTTCTGCCGTGCAGACTGCGACTTATTGCCGTGAATAGCTTCAGCCTGGATATTCCTGCCATTCAGAAGCTTTACAACTTTATTAGCTCCATGCTTGGTACGTGTAAACACCAGGGCTGATTTGATCTCATCATCCTGAAGCACATCAATCAACAGATTTTTCTTGTTGCCTTTATCCACAAAATAGAGTCCCTGCTGAATAGCATCCACGGTGGGAGATTCGGGAGTGACCTCAATTTTTGTTGGGTTGTGAAGGATTGAGTTCGACAGTTTGATAATTTCATTTGGCATGGTTGCCGAAAAGAAAAGGTTCTGTCGTTTTTTGGGAAGAACGGCCAGCATTTTTTTGATATCGTGAATAAACCCCATGTCGAGCATGCGGTCGGCCTCATCCAGTACAAAAATTTCAATATTGGACAGAGAGATAAATCCCTGGTTCATCAGGTCCAGCAGTCGTCCGGGTGTGGCGGTTAAAATATCAACGCCCTGTTTAAGTTTCTTTACCTGGCTTTTTTGATTTACACCGCCAAAAATAACGGCAGTATTCAGGCCGGTATATCGGCCATAGTTTTGAAAACTTTCATCAATCTGGATGGCCAGTTCACGTGTTGGCGTAACAATCAGGCTTCTGATTTTTCTGTTACGATCCCTGCTTTGGTTCTTGCTTAGGATTTCCAGGATTGGAACAGCAAAAGCGGCTGTTTTGCCGGTTCCCGTTTGTGCGCATGCTAATAGGTCGGTTCCTTTGAGTGCGACGGGAATGGCTTGTGATTGAATGGGAGTGGGGTTCGTGTATCCTTCTTCTTTTAAAGATCTGAGGACTGGATCTGTTAGATTCAGTGAATTAAATGTCATATAGGGTATAAAATGAAAAAAGCCCGCTTTCAAATTAAAAGCCGGGCTTAAAAAATGTGAACTGCAAGGTACGGAATTAATAGGGGATTTCCTTGTTTTGGCCGATGAACGCGGAGGAGGCGGGGCAGCGGAGCTGCCGGGTGGTCGTTACACAGCGGAGCTGTGAACGAGGGAGTGTGGTGAGCTGTGAACGAGAGAGTGATCCTCGTCGGGAGCTCTGCTCCCCGACGAAAGCGGACAGCTCTGCTGTCAAAGTTCAAATAGAGTAACCGGTATTAATGACTCCAATCCCAGATAGTTACGCATTGATGAATACCTCCAATCTTCAGGATTATCTACAAATCCCCGTTTTACGGGGTTATTATGGATATACTCAATTTTCTGAATCATCATTTCATCACTGAATATTTGCTTGGGACAAAAACCCTTCTGCCATAACTGATGTACTGAATCGGTATGAGAAGGATTTTTGGATTTTCTAAGTTTGTAGAGTTGAAAGGTATGTCTGTTTACTGAAAAGAGATCAACAATGGCTCTTGCCGTCCAGGATTTAAAAGCCTGTATTTGCTGTGGGAGTTTATCATTCTGAACAATCATATGTATATGATTCTCCATAATTACATATGCATAAACGGTTGTGCTTCTTTTGTTTTGAATAAATTCGAGAGCATCCAGAATAACCTGTGCTGCCAGGGGATTTGAGAAAATTGGATACCCTTCCACTAAACTGCTCGTGATGAAATATGGATAGTTTGTATTGTATACACGGTATCTTGATGGCGGCATGGTTTAAAATAATTCAAAAACTTGAAGGTATATGAGTATGAAACAGGAATTGGTGGTTCCTTACATAATTTTTTGAACTGGGCTCTGTGTGTGGCAGCAGAGCTGCCGGAAGGGTCGTTACATAGCGGAGCTATGAACGAGGATAAACACTCGTCGGGAGCTCTGTTCCCCGACGAAAGCGGACAGCACTGCTGTTATGTTGATACCGGTTACATGTTGCAATTCTCCGTAGAACCAGACGGAGTTGTAAAGCCTGAGCCAATACCGGTGACCCTTTCCCAATAAGATTTAGAACTGTTTAGGTGATCTCTTGCTGATGCATTATCACCGGATCTGCAGTTAATCTCCCCAAGTAATTGGTTAGCTTGCGCTATGTATGGACTCTCTTCATGTCCAATATCACGTAGCAGCCTTATTGCTTCTTGACTGTTCACTTTTGCCTGATCTAATTCTTCCCTTTGTAGTGAGATGGTTGATTTTATCAAAAGGCTTTGAGCCGGGCGAACATCACTTTTTGATGTGGAGATCTCCGCCGATTCATACTCTGAAACATACTGTTCGGCAGCTTCAGAATTACCGTTTTGAATGGCCTGTTCGGCAGCAACCAGAGCAGCTGTAGCCGTATGAGCAGATTTCTTCTCCTTAAAGGAGTCATAAAGCCGGAATACTTCTTCCCTCAACGACTGCGAATCTGAATTCTGAAGTATATTGAGCCTCAGATTTTCCAATTGAAATCCGTCAACGTAGTGAGTGGTCATCTGATTCGGCAGAGTGTGGAAAAATTGGTCGTAAATTTTTTGTGCATATTCCGGTTGCTGCAGATCTATAGCCATTCTAAAAGCTCTGTAGAGCCAATAGGAGTTCATCGGATTTCCCATCTGATTTACAGCCTGAATCTCCAGAACTTGTTCTGCAACCAGAAGTGCATCAACTGTACGTCCGGAAAATTCATAGGCTGTGGAGAGATCATAAAGAGCTCTAGCATATCGATAACTTTGGTCGCCATGCTGGTTTTTTGCAAGCTCCGCATTTTGCTCAAGCAGAGGGATTGCTTCATTTGCCTGTGCATTGTAGGAAAGTGCATTGCCATACGTTCCAACAACGGCAAGCTTCATCTGATTTGATAAAGACGACTCATACTCACGGGCAAGATCATAGGCTCTTTCAGCAGCCTCAAGTCCCGCTTCGTAGTTGCCACCCCATTCCTCTAAGTTTTTTAGGGCTGTTAGGTAGTCAATACACTGCAGTGTATACTGTTCCGGGCGGTTACAGGTCAGCTCTGCCGATTGCCTGACTGTTTCAATGGCCTTTGGGGTGTTACCCTTTAGACTGAAAGCATTAGCTAGCATATAGAGAAGTTCACTCTCCATAAGCGTGATGTCTCTGCCTTCCAAATTTTGGATCGACTCGAGTGCCCTATTTGAAACAGATTCGGCTTCGTCCGGTCGTCCGGCTCGCAGCATGGACCCGGAGTACTTTGCTTTAATATCCGCTTCCACCAATGGGTCGAGATCTACTCCCTGGTTGATCAATTCCATTGCTTTGGTCAAGTACTCTTCTGCAAGGGCATCTTCCCGCATTCCCTGGTAACTGGCTCCAATCACCCCAAAAAGTTCAGCGGCAAGATCCGGTTTGTCGTTAAGCTCATTCTCGGCAGCAAAAGCTCCCTGATCGATCAAATCTCGTGCAGTTAAAGGTTGTTCAGGGTTTGCCCAGGGGTTCCCGGCAGTAATCATACTGATTAAAAAATCTTTTACAGCAACCACACGCTCCGAGGCTGCAAGTGCCCTTTCGGCTTCTATTCGGGTTTGATTCGCCTGCCATAAGGTTGCGGTAAAACTGAAAATTAACAGGATGGAAGCCGCCGTGCCTAGCACTACCAGATTACGGTTTCTCTGAACAAACTTTTTGAAACGATATGATTTGGATGGCTTCTTTGCAGAGACCGGTCGGTTCGACAGGTAGTTCTGGATGTCGCGACTGAACTCCTCAATGGAGCTGTAGCGAAGCTCCGGTTCATAGTGCAAACCCTTCAGAACGATGTCATCAATTTCATCCCTGAGTTGCTGAATGGGTACTTCCGGTTTCTCACTTTTTCGAACAACCGAACGAGGGCTTTTGATGGCCGTATTTTCAAGCTCGGTTCTGATTTCGTGAGGTTCAATTCCTGAAGCAGCGTATGGATGGTCACCGGTCAATAGTTGAAAGAGTACGATCGAAAGAGTGTAGATATCAGAAGCAGTTCCAATTCGTTTTCCGGCAATCTGTTCAGGGCTTGCATAGGTGATGGTGAAAATGGGTTCATGCTTTTTTGTGATATCGGGTGATTTCTCACCCATAAAATCATCAGACAAGATTTTGGCAATTCCAAAATCGAGAAGCTTTACTATCCCATTCTTTGTGACGAGAATATTGGCAGGTTTGAGATCCCTGTGGATCACCAATTTTTGGTGAGCGAACGTTAATGCATTACATATTTGTAAAAAAAGCTCCATTCGCTCATTTGTGGAGAGGTTATGGTCTTTACAGTATTGTGTAATTGGGCTGCCTTCAACATACTCCATTACATAGTAAGGGCGTCCGTTTTCGGTGACGCCGGCATCCAGGATGTGGGTAATGTTTGGGTGATTGAGCTGTGCAAGAATCTGCTGCTCAATTCGGAACCGACTCAACATATCTTCGCTGTCGAGACCCCGGCGAAGTATTTTTATAGCGACCCTGTTCTTGTATGAATCATCATGCCGTTCAGCGAGATAGACGGTTCCCATACCACCCCGCCCGATGATATCGATAAGCTTGTACTTATCTACAACTGATCCGACAGCCGATTCATCCAGGAAATCATTTTTTTCATTTTTAATATCTGTAAGGAATTGTTCCTTTAAAAGGTCAGGTTCATCCATCCACCCTTCAGAATGTTGAATGGATTCCAGCATACTCCTTACCTCGTTTAGAAGCTCAGCGGATGTTTCACATTCCTTTTTGATGAATGCTTCTCGTTCTTCTATTGGCAGACTGATTGCCCGATCAACAATGGATTCAACTTTTTCCCAATCTAAACTCATGCAAAAATGGATTTTTTGTACGCCAGAAATTTTGGCATAAAGTTGTGAAACCAACTTGCGATTTCACAAATGCGCTGTTTGATGATGCCGTAAATTTAAGTGAATAATATATAATCCGGCACGAGATTTTTCACATTTACTTAGGTGGTTCCTGTTTAAAGTGCAGTGAGTGATTGAAAGATCATCGTCGGAAGCTCCGCTCCCAGACGAAAAGCGGACAGCTCTGCTGGCAAAGTTCAAATAGCGTAACCGGTATTAATGACTCCATTCCCAGATAATTACGCATTGAGGAATATCTCCAATCTTCCTGGTGATCTACAAATCCCCGTTTAACGGGATTATTATGGATATACTCAATTTTCTGAATCATCATCTCATCATTGAATATTTGCTTGGGATAATATCCCTCCTGCCATAGCTGATGTACTGAATCGTTATGAGATGGATTTTTGGATTTTCTCATTTTGTATAACTGGAAGGTGTGCCCGTTTTCAGAAAAGAGATCAACTATGGCTCTCGCCGTCCAGGATTTAAAAGCCTGTATTAGCTGTGGAAGTTTATCATTCTGAACAATCATATGTATATGATTTTCCATGATGACGTAAGCATAAAGAGTTGTGCTTCTCTTGTTTTGAATAAATTCGAGAGCATCCAGAATAACCTGTGCAGCAAGTGGATTTGAGAAAATCGGATATCCTTCCACTAAACTGCTCGTGATAAAATAAGGGTAGGAAGAATCGTAAACCCGGTATCTTGATCGTCCCATAATTCAAATATTACTGAATAGTTGATGGTATATGGGTATGAACCTGGAATCTAGAGTTCCTTACAAATTTTTTTGATCCGGGATCTGTGTGGCAGCAGAGCTGCCGAGATGTCGTCTCACAGCGGAGCTGTGGACGAGGAGCCTCGTCGGGAGCTCCGCTCCCAGACGACAGAGGCTAGCTCTGCTGGCAAGTTTTAGAAATTCCACTTGATGGATCCGGCTACAACACTCCCGGCAGATGAAAAGGCGGAGTCATCACTTCCTATGAAAATTTGGGCAAGCAGGTTCACATCGAGGTCCTGCATGGCAGACCAGGTTACAGTTGGTGAAATAAACAGTGCTTCCTCATCAGGGTAGGTAATGGCTGCAAGGGAACCGTTTAAAATAGGAGAGAAAGGGTAAGAGCCCTGTGCGGAAAATTGAAAACGTGAAAAAGATGGATTGTCTGCGGAGAGAGGTTCACCCAAAAGCAGGAAATTTTCACCTCCGCCATTTTTATTGTAGAGGGCTTCAACTATCAAAAAGAGGCTGTTTTCAAACATGTGGTCAGCCGATATTGCGGCAATAAAATTCAATGGTTTTTGTCCGGGTTGGTCTTCAAGGTCTGTAAAGAACATCATTTCCCCCTTGAAACCGGTCTGACGAATGCTACCGGCCCATCCACCGCCAACCGCCCATCGATTCTGATAATATCCGGTGATTAACTGAATATCATAGCCACTTGTGTTGAAACCGTAAAGCATGGCAGCTACTGAATTTTTCACATCGCGGGCGGGCCGATAGGCTAATTCAACCCGGGAAGCCCAATCCAGAAAATACTGAATACGGACGGCATCAGACCCCGGCCGTTCGGGATAGTCAAAGTCGTAAAAGGAGTAGATGTTAAAGAGATCGTTTGGGTTAGAGATCGTATTAATTCCCCAATTGACTCGCTGCCGCCCGGCTGTAATCCTCCAGTTTCCGCTGTACCAGTCGAGGTTGAGACGGTCGGGGATGTAGTGAAGGAGCCATTTTTCCTGATCCGCAATGAGCCAGGATAGATTCACAAGTCCGTCATCCTGATCAATTGCCTCGGCATAAAACGGAATGTCCTGTACGAGATCACCGGCAAATAACCGTGTACGCATCTCCCAGTTAAAGGTAAGATCTGATGAGAGGTACCATTGAAGATTGAGACGATTTTGAAGCCGGTATTCCCAGAATGAATCTTTTTCAAAAGGAGGTGGCAGGTCTGCATTAATCCACACCGGCATTCCCTGAATGTATCCGGAGATTTCAAAATCATCCGATTGAAATTGCGCAACAGCATTTTCTGAACAAAGGAAAAAAGTCGATATGAGGATCAGGTATTTCAATTTATAGTTATAATTTTGTTAGTAAAATCTCTCCTTGTGGGGAGGGGTGTTCAGTAAGCGTTATTCTATTTTCAATAATGAGTTCCCCCTTTGAAGGGGGACAGGGGGATGAAAAGTTCTCGATTATTTCAAAAAAAGGAGACTTTCTTACTATTAGCTTTCATCTGAATCATCCCCCTTCTCGCTCCGCTCGCTTTCCCCCTTCGAAGGGGGATTTTTTTTCTCATCCTTATCTATCGCTCCATCAACCATGGTGATCACTCTTCTGGCTCGATCTATCACACGCTGATCATGAGTTGAGAAGATAAATGTGACATTCTCCTCCCGATTCATCCTCTCCATGATATCCAGCAAGTTCATGGCGGAGGCCGTGTCTAAATTTGCGGTGGGTTCATCAGCGAGGATGAATTTTGGCCGGGATGCCAATGCGCGTGCAACGGCAACCCGTTGCTGTTCGCCACCCGAGAGTTCCTTAGGGCGAGAATCGGTTTTATTTTCCAGGCCCATTGCAGAGAGCAATTCCCGGGCTCGCTCATTCATCTCTTTTTTGCTTCGTTTTTGAAGCAGCATGATGAAGGTCACATTTTCGTAGGCTGTAAAAACCGGAATCAGGTTGTACGCCTGGAAAACAAACCCGATGTTTTTCAACCTGAACTCGATCAGTTTGCTCTCCTTCATTCCGGTAATTCGCGTATTCTCAATTTGAACATGTCCTTCAGTCGGTTTGTCGAGTCCGCCAATCATATTGAGCAGAGTGGTTTTGCCAGACCCCGAGGGACCACGAACGGTTGTGAACTCTCCTTCTTCAAACTCTAGGTTTACATCCCGGAGCGCATGCACCGGTACCGTATCCGGATTATAGACTTTAGAGAGATTATGTGTGGTAATTATTGGCATAGTTTTCAGTATTACAGTGTCAACAGTTCTACAGCGTGTAAATTTTTTTCTTTAAAACTAATTTGACACATTATTTAGTTTAGTCCCTTACAACTTCTCCCGGAACCAGTTTGAGTGCTTTCAGTGCGGGATAGACGGCGGCCAGCAAGGCTGTTGCAATAACCAGCAGCGTTACATAGAAATACTCCTGCGGTGTAACGTAGGGATAGACCAACGCACCGTATCCCCAGATTTCAAACGAATCACCGCCTACAGCGGTAAGATCCAAGCCGTTTCTGTTAAAGTAGTTTACAGTCAGATATCCCAGAAACATCCCAAGTGCAGCCCCACTGAGTGTTAACATGACCGACTCCAGCATAATCATGGTGAAAATTCTCACCTTATTCATTCCAATGGCCATCAGCATTCCCAGTTCCCGCATCCTCTCAAAAATAGCCATCGTCATCGTGTTCAAAATTCCGAAGGCGAGAGCAAACAGAATTACAATCATGATATAAAACATGTAACTGCCGCTTGCTTCAGTCATATATCGCATTTCCGGTGACAAGTCCACCCACGTTTCTGCCGTGACCGAACTGAACTTATCGTTGATTTCTGAAACCAATTGTTCACCGTCATCGCCATCTTCCAGCATAATGGCTATTTCGTGAAATATCGATTGATCGGCGATTAACTCCGTTAAGTCACCCTGATTTACATACACAGTCTGTTCATCATAA
This sequence comes from Rhodohalobacter barkolensis, assembly GCF_002834295.1. Taxonomy (NCBI): domain Bacteria; kingdom Pseudomonadati; phylum Balneolota; class Balneolia; order Balneolales; family Balneolaceae; genus Rhodohalobacter; species Rhodohalobacter barkolensis. The sequence goes on from NZ_PISP01000002.1 coordinate 413,173, forward strand.
AGGGTTTGACCGGTTCTGAAAACTCCACTCACAACAAATGCCCCGGATGTGATCTCGTTCTCCAAATTCTGAAAGGTCAGAACAATCCGGTCACCCATTTGAGCATTTAATTTGTTAATTAATTTCTCTCCCAGAATGACCGGATATCGAAGGTCAGAGCTCAGATAATCGCCCTCTGTTAAATTATGGTGAAATGTTGTGGTTTCCCTCTCATTCTCTTTATCCACTCCAATGATGCGAACTCCGGAGGTTGTGGCAGACGACTGAATCATCCCGTCCAGAAGTATGCGAGAGGTGAAGGATCTTATTTCTGAGTGATTTTCTAAAAATGATACGATCTCATCATGCTCTTCAATATGCATTCCGGGTTCCCGTTCAGCCAAAAATTCGGGATGATGAATCTGCACATGCGTCAGCTCTTCATTGATCACATTATTGACTCTCTGCTCAATCAATCCGTTCGCCCAGGAGGAGACCATAATACCGGCCCACATTCCGGCTACGATGGATCCAATCAATACACCGCTTCTTCCGGGATGTCTCCAGATGTTACGCCATGCTATGGATAAGAGCATTTTCATTGTGATCGATGGTTGATTGTATGATTATTCATTTTTTGGATTCAAGTATATTCATTCTAGCGATTTTCAGTGTGGGGTAGAGGCAGATAAATGTTGTGATGATAAAAATGGCTGCACCCTGAAGCAGGAATACTTTAGGTGAAAGTGAGAATACCATAATCGGTTCGAAGCCGAAGTCGATCATTAGTTCGGCCATGTCTCCGGTAAATTCAATGGGATTAAAATAGAAGTAGAGCAGCACAATTGACCCGAAAACAAAACCGGAAAGAACTCCCAGGATGCTGATAAAAAATGTTTCAATAAAAACGACAAGAGCCAGTTTTGTTCGGTACATCCCAACTGAGAGAAGGATGCCAAACTCCCGTTTTCGCTCCAGCGTCATCGTTAGTACAGTGCCAAAAATTCCAAATCCAATGACAACGTAGAGAATCCAGAGCATCAGCCGGCCGGAGAGCTCATCAAATTTCAGTGCTTCAATCAGTTCCGGCATCATCTCTTTCCAGGTGAGTACTTTCAGATCATCACCAGAAACAGTTTGAGAAAGTGACTGTGCAAGCTTATCTACCTGGCCGGTATGCTCCGGAGCTACGACCAGATTTGTGATATGATCCTCTGCAGAGAGCATCCACTGCATGTCTTCGAGGGGTAGATAAACGATTTGATTGTCCAGCTCCCGTAGCGGGTATTGGATCAAACCGCTAACTTCAAACAGCCCCGACGCAGTCATACCGAAACGCCCTTGCCCCAGCAACACCAGGGTGTCACCAACGGCAATATTCAGACGATCCCCCAACCCCCGGCCTATAACAGCCTGATTACTCCCGGCTTTGCCAAATTCACCAATCTCCAGTCGTTCGCGAAGTTGATTGAACCGATCCTCTTTATCGATATTAACGCCCATCACTATGGCGCCTCGGGTAATCTCCTCACCGGCAGACAGCATAAAGGTTTCGATTCGGGGAATCAGAAAGTCTATGTCGTCATCTGAAGAGAGGATTTTTTGTTCCAGCTCTTCATTGTAAAGGAAAGCATTGTCGGGCGAGGGTTCATCCTCGTAACGGTAATCCTGAATTTGGATATATCCGGTTTGAAAACTGGTCATGTTATCCAGCAACTGGCTGCGTGTTCCCGCTCCAATCGACTCCATTAGCAGAGCAGCAACAACGGCAAACATGATCGAACTGACGGTGATCAGCGTCCGCCGTCGATTCCTCCATAAATTCCGCCACGCAAGTTTTAGGTACATTATTTTTCAGTGTGTCAGTTATACAGTGCCAACAGTTTTCAGGATTTGTGGTTGACGTTCCCCCTTTGAAGGGGGACAGGGGGATGATCCAATATCCAACCCTCAATTACACGTTCTACATTTTGAATATCTTTTAAAACTTCTTCATCTGTAAATCTTAAAATTGTAAATCCTAGCCCTTCAAGTTTTTGCTGGCGTTCTTGATCTAGTATCCACTTCTCTTCAAATTCATGAGAGTATCCGTCAACTTCAATGATCAGCATCAACTTTTTGCACATAAAATCTGCGATAAAAGAATCTACGGGACGTTGCCTTAAAAAAGTAAACCCGTGCATTTGTTTACTTCGCAGAACTTCATTCCAAAGTTTAATTTCTGCTTTTGTTGATTGCTTTCTAAGCTTTCGGGCAAATTCTTTGAGGTTTTTGTTGTAGTAATAGTTTGAACTGTTCATTTATTCTCCCCATGTATTAGATCATCCCCCCGGCCCCCTTCGAAGGGGGAGGCTTCTAAATCAGGCTAAGATTTTAAAACCTGTTGCCACTGACACACTGAACACTGATCATCTCACTCTCCTCATATTCTGTTGTGTAAAAAATGATCGATCGACATCAATATCGAACTCCAGGTGGTTATATTTCATAATCGTTCTTTGATTGGGTTTATTGGCGGGGGTCAACGTCATTCTGGTTGGAAATACACGCCCATCCATCTCTTCGATTTCTGTAAAATCAAGCGTGTTAGCCAGCTCATCCCGCTGATTGTAATTCTCCTCTTTCAGCATGATGTAGTGCTCCTGATCTACCCATATTAGGACCTTTCCCCATACAATGGCCGATTCCGGTTTGGGGATCAGTTCCAGCACCCAGGTTTCTCTGTCATCCAATGTCTCTTCCCGCAGGATGGAGTGATCATAATCATCAATGGTTGAGCTTTCACGCACCAGGTCATCGTTAGTAAAATCAGAACCCATCCAGGATTGAGACATCATGGACGGCGGCATTTTGATGGTACGATCGATATTTGGTACGTAATTCCAGATTTCATTTTCACGCTTTAGAAAAGCAGTTCCACGGTCGCGGGCCGGATCGGTGATCAGAATCAGAGAGAAATCTTCACCCAGTGCCCATGCCTTCATGCTCATTTCCCGCTCATATCGGGGGCGTTCAATCGTCATCGTCATCTCAGCGTAGCTCGATTCTCCACGCATTACATCTTCCATACGGTTGATGATCTCATCGGCCGTTTGAGCGTGGGAAACGGATACAGCGAAGGGCAGCAGAAGAATTGGAAGCGCTTTTTTAAAAAGATCCATAAAATCTCTCCGGCTAAATGAATTGGGAGTCTTAGTTTGATTTGGCGTATTCGATCTGTTCTACCAGATGCTGAACCCAAAGTTCAATTTTCAGGTCAATCTGTTTAAACAGCGATACATTCTTTTCGGTTTTGCTATGTTGAATGCTCTTTTCTGTTTTCATTGTACTGATGGATAATTTTCTGCTTATCGTTTTCCCACTGTTTGATGATCCCATCAAGCTGATCACCGATCCAGTAATGAAATATTGAAGCTTCAGTCAGCCAGTCTGAGGTGTCATCATCTCTTTCTTTCAGATCATCTCCTTTCTGTAAAATTTCAGCCAGTTCTGTAAACTGACCTATTCGCTGACGAATCAAATCCCCAATTTTTACTTTGCTGATCCGGTAATAGGTTTTTCGATCACCGGGTAAGCTGAGAGCTTCAGCCATTCCTGTTTGAACCAACTGTTTCATGGTTCCGCTAATACTGCCCTTACTCGCTTTCAGGGCTTCCCTGATCTGGTCGAATGAGACATGGTCTTCATCACAAACCACCAGATAACCGAAAGCACGACCGGCCATTCGAGTCAGTCCAAGCTTGTCGAATAGAAGTCCGCACTCTTCGATATACATCAGTTTTTCGTTATCCATACTAAAAAGTTACAGAGAAGTTTATTTAGTTCAAAAATTAATGAACCAAATAAGTGTATGCATTTGCTCGGGACGTACTTTGACTGCTTTAAAACACAAGACTTCCAAAATGAACACCAACGGTGAAATGGATGAATGTCTCCCTATTCCGTAGGAATAACCTGATTATAGGTAAACTAAGCCCGATTAATGCCCGCTCCATCGGAGCGTCCTGTATAATTATTCTGGAGATTGTCCATGATTAAGGAAGCACCTAAAGGAGCTTTGATGTTATCATTCCATTTGAATGCTAAAAACAGAAAACTCCTCCGGAGTTTTTGAAGCTATGAGATAATCAAATAATCAATCGTGAGCGTTGTCATCTGAAAAACATCAATCATATTTGGGATTCTATTGAATTACGAATTAAACAGAGCACCGGATTAGATGGATTTTTGGATTGAAACTATCATTCATTGCAAGGCTCTAAGTCGTGTCATATGTTTTTTGAACATAGCAAATAAAAAAAAATCCGCAAAGCCTTTCGACCTTGCGGATTTTGAAAATCAAGTGATCTGCGTAAGATTGATTTACTTCAAATGCTTCTCGAAGAATTCAAAAATGCGGAGGTATTCATCATGCCAGGAGTTCGGGCTGGTGAATCCGTGACGTTCGGATGGATAAATCATCATCTCGAAATTGGTATTGCCGTTTTGAATCAGCTCATCGGCATATTGGAATGCATCCTGAGCACCTACGTTATCGTCAATCAAACCGTGAAGTAAAATAACAGGTCGTTCCAGGTCCGGCGCGTAGGTGAGCGGTGAACTACGATCGTAATGTTCAGGAACTTCCTCGGGGTCACCAAGTCTTGGCAGGGTATACCAGGGATTCGCGTAATAGTAATTTCTCCAATTGGAAACTTTCCGAAGTGCTGCTGCAGCGTGGAAACGGTCGGGAGCATCAGAAACGGCATAGAGTGCCATGAAACCGCCATAACTTCCACCGTAGATTCCAACGTTATCAAGATCGAGAGCTCCGTTGGTTTTCTCCTGAACCCAATCGAGTCCGTCTACAATATCTTCTACTTCGTATTTACCCATCCAGTCGGTTACATCCTCACGGAATTTACGTCCGTAGCCGGTACTGTGGCGGAAATCAACCTCCACAACCACATAGCCTTGATTAAGCAAATATTGATGAAACATGTATTCGCGCCAGTAATTATTAGACCATCCTTTGTAGACATTTTGGAGGGATCCTGCTCCGTGTGCAAAGACAACCATAGGATATTGACGGTTTGTATCAAAGTTTTTCGGGTATAAGACAGACATGGAAAGTTCGGTTTCACCATCCCTTCCGGTAAATCGTACATACTCTTCCTGCTGCCAGTTGTAATCATAAAATGAGTCCGGAACGGATTGGGTAAGCTGTATTTCCTCTCCCGGATTTTCCAGGTCGATCATATAAAGATCATAAGGTTCATTAAAGTAGGTTTTTGCATAAACCAGCTTGGTATTGTCATCAGACAGCCTGAACTGATATCGGTATGCTTCATCGGAAGTCAGCTGTTCAACAGAGCCATCACGAAGATTATGAATGAATATGTGTCGTTCTCCATAATCTGCTTCGTTATTTGCATAAATGATGGTCTGATCGTCCAGCCAGTTTGCCCATGTGATTTCAAAATCTCCCTCAGTCAACTGTTCAACTGCACCGGTGGCTAGATTTGCGATGTAGATATGATTCCATCCTGACTGTTCAGAACGGATCATCAACCGATCTGTTCGGGGAGCAAATGATATGGAAGTACCCGAAAGCCATCCGTCTGTTTCCTCTTCAAAAATGACAGAGCGACTCTCATTTCGATGATCATATACAATGACTTTTCTATGCTTTAAAGCTGCATCACTGGAATCTTTCACAGAGAAATTTCCTGAAAAACTACCGGCCGCGGAACTTCTTTGTACTCCGGAGGAGAGGGTATCGATATCCATTGTAGAGAGATCAGCTGAATAAAAAGCTACGGATGGAATTCCTCGCTGTGAACCGCCAGGTTCTACGAATTCATCAACGTATTCAGGGAAATAGATGGTTCTGGCATCCGAATTGTCAGTTTGTCTCAGAATCAATCTGTTATTACCGGACCAATCCTGAATAAAAATACCCGGAGCGTCCGAAGCCCGCTTGGTTACCTGGATGAGTTCAGGTCGGGTCACATCTGTTACCCAGACATCACCACTTCTTACAAAAGCGAGTTTGCGGCTGTTGGGCGACCAAACCGGCGTAATATCATTCTCCTGACTGGCTATAATCCGGCGTTCGTTACTCCAGTCACTGTTAGCAACGTAGATATTTCCATCTTTTGTGTATGAGATGAGGCGACCGTTGGGTGATCTTGTGAAGCTCGTATAATCGTCGTCATCAACCGGTTCCGGGTCACTGCCGCTAAGAGCCATTTTGTACAAGTCTGTGTCGAAATATGATGAATCATTCCACGAGAAGTAGAGAGAGTCCTGTGTGGCATTGAAAGATCTGAATGAAGGACGAATTCCCGGTAACACAGGCTCATGAAAAATCTGCTCAAAAGTGAGGTTCTCCGGTACATCCTGTGATTGAACCGGTGTAAACAGTAGACCTGACATTAAAGCAGAGACAAAAAGGTAGCTTAGTAGTCGCATATGAGATGGTTTAGATTTTAAAGTGATGTAAAAATAGAAAAATGAATGGTATCAGAAAGTGGATTTGCATTTAAATAGTTCTGCATCGAAAATTTTTACATAAAAAAGGCACAATACACAGAATGCATTGCGCCCTTAAATTTTTAAAAATTGATTATTCAGCAGTTACAGCTTCATCAACCTCTTTAAATACAATAGGTTTAATCGCTTCAAATGCATTCAGGGTTTTCTGAATATGTTCATCGGTATGGCCTGCCATTGGAATCAACCGAAGGAGAACAACACCTTTTGGAACAACGGGGTAGGCTACACCGCTAACAAATATTCCGTGCTCTTCACGCATTTCCCGCATGATCGTTTGAGCCAGTTCTGTACTGCCCTCCGTTAAAACAGGCGTAACCGGGCTCTCTGACGGCAGCACATTATATCCCAAGTCTATCAGCCCAGTTCGAAGTTTTCGTGTGTTTTCCCACAATTGATCGCGCCACTGTGGATTCTGACGAATCAGTTTAATTCGTTCACGAGCAGAAACCACAATCGGCATAGGAAGTGATTTTGCAAAAATCTGACTTCTTGTATTGGCTTTGAGAAACTCGATTACTCTGGGTTCAGCAGCAACGAACGCACCAATCAGTGCCACAGCTTTTGCAAATGTGCCAAAATAGATATCAATTCCCTCGTGGCAACCGAGTTGTGTTCCTGCACCCGATCCATCTTCTCCCAATGTTCCAAAACCGTGAGCATCATCAACAAGGAGTCTGAATGGGTATTTCTCTTTGAGAGCGATGATCTCCTTCAGTTTTCCGAGATCTCCGGTCATACCAAATACGCCCTCCGTCACAACGAGAATAGAAGAGTTAGGCTTCATTTTACCGGATGCGCGCTTCAGCTGCTTTTCAAGACTTTCCAGGTTGTTATGCTTAAAAACGGATTTCTCAGCCATGGCCAGCTGCTTTCCATCAACAATACAGGCGTGGCTCAGTTCATCATAAATCAAAAAATCATTTCGGTCAACCAGCGCGTGAATTACACTCATGATACCCTGATAGCCATAGTTCAGCAACAGAGCTTCTGGTTTGTGAACAAAATCGGCCAGTTCACGTTCAAGGGCTTCATGTTCATCAGAATTCCCGGTCATCAATCGGGCACCCATTGGGGCACTCAGGCCATATTTCTCTGCGGCATTTTTGTCCACCTCCCGGATATGCGGATGATTCCCAACACTCAGGTAGTCATTTACGCTCCAAACCACTACGTCATTACCGTTAAATTTCATTTCCGGACCAATGGGACCTTCAAGTTTTGGAAATGTGTAATAACCGTAACCGTCTGATGTAAATTCTCCAAGGGGTCCCGGGCGACTTTCTAATTTGTCAAATAGATCCATAACACTGAGTTTTCATCGGGGAGTTTGTAGCCCCGTAATCAATTAATTGTAGATAATATTATTGCTGAGCGATTGATAACCTTTGGAATCTAATGAAAATTGCGTGTTGAAAACAAACGTTTCAAAAAGTTAATGTAACGTTCAATTTTCGATTTCATCCAAATTTCAGGCAACATCATGCCCTCTGGAGGCTTTCAGCAGTTTGAACCAGTCTTGTCTGTCCAGATTTATTTCTGTTGCTGAAACCGCAGATTTTAACCTGTCAACATTTCCGGTTCCTAATACCGGTAATGGGTTTGATGGGTGTGTCATCAACCACGCCAAGGCGATCTGATCAATATCGGCTTGATATTTTTGGTGCATTTCCTCCAAATGGTGTCTTACCCGTCCGGCAACTCCCGACTCTTCATGAAATATTCGGCCGCCTGCAAAAGGAGACCAGATCATAGGAGAAAAGTTCAGTTTTTGAGCTTGATCGAAAGTACCGTCATATATTGGGTTGAGGTGTAGCAGTGAAAATTCAATCTGGTTGGTCACCAGCGGAACATCCAGCTTAGACTGCAATAATTCGTATTGAGCAGTAGTAAAATTAGAGACGCCAATATGGAGAATTTTTCCATCGGAGATTAAATTCATCAAACAGTCTGCTAATTCAGCTGCATCCATGAGTGGATCGGGCCGATGGATCAACAGAAGATCCAAATAATCGGTTTGAAGATTTTGAAGGGACTTTTCAACGCTGGAGTTTATATGATCCGGAGTAGTATCATAATGTTTAATTTTGTGAGCGGCCCTGTTTTCTGTAGTGAGACAAATTCCACATTTCGATATCATTTCAATTTGATCTCTTAAATCCGGCCTCTCTTTCAGTGCCTCGCCAAATAACTTTTCATTAGTATAAGCGCCGTAAATATCAGCATGATCAAAAGTGGTGATTCCCAAATCAATGCACTTTTCAATAAAGTCAATTCTTTGCGTGATAGTTAAATTCCAGTCATTAAGTCTCATCATTCCGGCTATCAGATGAGACATTTCGGGCCCATTCGGGTGAATTTTCTTTTTGATTAAGCTCATTGTGTAAAGGTTATCAAGTATTTAAGTAACTGGTTATTTTGAACTAATTTGCCGGTTTCCTTGTTGAATAATTGGAATTAAGTGGTGTTTGACTTATTTACATTTTCTTCCATTTTAAAAGAACACTTGAATAAATACATTTAGTTATGGCAGAAGTTGATAAGTACGAAGAGATGATTGAAAATCCAACAAAGCACCAGCTTAAGGCGATTCACCACGCACGTGAACGTGCCTGCATTGATGCAATGAAATCATCTTCATCAAAAAACCCTCACAATAAAGGTTCAGATTTGGCCGGACTTTGGAATTATGTATATGAAGAATATCTACAAATTCAGTAACCGGTAATGACTCTCAATTTACCGGGTTCGATTTTTATCATCAGGTTTTTAATATTCGACCCAACATGTTCTCCATCTGCATGAACTGATAGTTCACAACTGCTTTTTATTTCGATATGCCGGGAGAGTTCGGTATTAAGCTCTTTCATCCATTTTCGTGGTCCCCATCTGAAAAAAGGGAGATAGAACAGGATCTTCAGGAAAGGTATTTTTTTTATGGTTACAAAATTTGCGAAACCATCCGTGAGGATGGCTTCCGGCGCCAGATAAAACTTTCCGCCTTCCCATTTCCCGTTACAGACGGTAAGCATTAAAAACTTCTCAGTGGTTTCTTTATCGTCTGTTTTTAAACGGATGTCACATCCTCTGAAAACCCAGGCGGCTTTAATGGCTCCCAACATATACACGATAGGGCCGGTGAGCCATTTGTATGATCTGGAATAAAAATTGGCAAGACCGTCCAGGCCTATTCCTAACGTATTGGCGCTCCAGCCTTCACGGTCACCGGAATAGTGGATCAAATCTACAGCCTCAACTTTTCCCTTTTCTAAAATTTCAAAACTTTTAGTTAGTGAGCGTTTAACGTGAATGGCCTTTGCAAAATCATTACCGGTTCCGATAGGTAGAACGCCCATTGTAGCCTCCGTTTCAGCTAATCCGTTTACCACACTATTAACCGTTCCGTCTCCACCGCAGGCTACAACGATATCAAATTTTTCAGCTTTAAGTTTAGCAAGTTCTGCTACAGATTGCGATGGTTGAATGATAATCACTTCAGAAGAATCCCACCGTGCTTCCGCTTCTTGTTGAATCAACCCGGTAAGAATTTCAGGGTCTTTTCGTCCAGCAGCAGGATTGATTAGAAAACAGATGGATGAGCGGCTTTTTTTCATAGAGAGATACTAAGCCAATTCGTGAAAAAATAGAAATGGAATTTTAATGGGCTATTTATCCATTCATTCTCTCAATGTTGCGGATCAAATGATGAAGATGAGATTCAAGAGTATCATACGGCCGGTATCCTTTCGACATCAAACCGGTTTCGTTGCCAATTTCGAGCAGCAGTGCCGGAAACGCCGAGGCATTGTTTTGTTGAACCCACTTGAATTGATCTCGCGTGAATTTCTCAATTTCATCACTCGTATATACAGCTTCAAATTCAGCTGGATCAACGGGGAAATCTTTCAGGATTGATAAAAAAGTCTCCAACTTATTGAGATTTTTTCCTTCCCTGAAAAAAGCATTCTGCAACGCTTCTGCAAACGCCAGTGATTGCCCAGGAGCAAGTCGATTTACGGTATTTTGTGCTTTACAACCGGGTGTAGAGTCGTAGATGTAGCTTCCTTCATCCACGAGCTGAACAAAGGGTTCGCCAAACGTTGCACCGGTTTTATTTTTAATCATATCCAGCGAACTCCGGAGATTTTTATATCCCTCAGAAATGGGTTGTGCGTTTTCATCGATGGCAAGGCCACCGGGTACAACCCGAATGGTGAGCTGATCTTTGAATCGTTCAGCCAATTTATGCATGACCGGCTGGAAACTGTAACACCAACCGCAAAGCGGATCGTAAACGTAAACCAGGGTGATTTTACTGTTCATCGTCTTTTGGGTCTTTCACCTTTAGATCTATTTGAGTTGGAACTTCACTGCTCTCTGCGCTTAGCTCTGCCAGGCGTTCTCCTGCCTCTTTAATCGGGATAGATACGGCACTAGCACCTGCTCTTTGCATAATTTCTGCTTCCTCTTCACGCATGGTAAGTACATAAATTAGTCCACTAAATCCGGCTTTTCGCAATGTTCTTGTAGCATTCTCCTTTACGGTCTGGTTGCCCATAGCAATCATTACGGATCTGATGTCACTCAGATCGATATTGGTCCATAGATCTGTATCCTGAATATCACCGTATACTACCCGCCGGCCGGCTTCCAGGTTTCGTTCAATTCGATCCGGGTCAATATCCATTCCAACTACAGGCTTGCCCTGCTCTTTCAGTTTGTCGTAGGCGGCTCGTCCGGCATTCCCCATTCCGATAATCAAAAATTCTGCAGACCCGAGGGAAACCGTTTGATGTTCCGGGTGTCGTCCTTCTCTCTCAAACTTGAGAAGGAAGTCCTGCCACCTCTTCCAAATTTTCTCCTCATTGATTGTAATCGGCGCGTTAATAGCGTATGAAATGGCGACAATCAAACCCAATATAACCATGACGGATTCCGGTATATAACCGTTTTGGCTCGCCACAACGCCGGCAATAAGAGTGAACTCACTGTAGGCTGTTAGTGAAATGGATGCCAGAAAGCCGGTTCGTGCCCGGAATTTAAACTGCATGAATAAGAAGTAGAACAAAATGGCCTTAACCGGGAGAATCAGCAGTATTACGATGATGAAGTAGTAATCGGAGAATGAGGGAAATCCGGTGAGTCCCACATCCATGAAAAAGCCGACCAGGAATGCCTCTTTTACGCCCCACATCTTTTTCCCAATTTGATCGGCCCGCTCATCAGATGCCAGCAGCATACCGGCGGCCAGGGCTCCAAGTTCGCCGGAAAGGTTAAAGAATTCAAAAAGTGAAGCTCCTCCAAGTGCCAGTGCCAACCCAAAGAGCATCCAGACTTCATCGTCGCGAATAACGCCCAGCAGATTAATTAATAGAGGACGAAACAGAGGAAGTGCTAGAGCTGAGAGACCCCAGATGGATGGCACTCCTCCACCCGTGTACGCAATAATACCAATGGCAATCAGGTCCTGTATAATCAGAATACCGATAGCAGCTCTACCGTAGAGAGCTCCAAGCTCATTACGGCGTTCCAGGTTTTTCGCGGTTAATACGGTACTGGAAAATCCCAGTGCAATAGAGATGATAATGGCTGCTTCCAGTCCATATCCAAAAAAGAGAGTGATGGGAGTGAAAATAGCCGTTGATATAATCAAGTGGGTTAACCCAATACCCAGGATGTCATATCGGAGAATATTCTTCAATCGGATGTGAAGTCCCACAGTAAATAACAGAAAAAGAACTCCCAGGTGAGAGATCTCTTTAAGCATATCCCCGCTTTCATATCCGAATGCTGCAAGTGTTAAACCGGCCGCCAGATATCCTACAAGCGGTGGAAGATGTATTCTTGATGCAGCAAATCCGAGAAGAAATGCGACTCCAATCCAGATTATATCCATTTATAAATATTTGGTATGCAATTATTTTTTAAAAACAGAATATAAGAATTGTTAACTGTTTTTGACGGCATCAATTATTTTTTGTGCCTCTTCAATTTCATCCCGAATGATGGTGTGCCCCATGGCGGGATAGATTTTTTTGTTGACGGTTGCACCCATTTTTTTCATTACTTCCACACTCTCTTCAACGCGTTCCACCGGAATGTGTACGTCATTGTCTGAACAACCGACAAAATAGGGGGTGCCTTCAAGGGATCCGTTGTAGTTGTCCGGATTAACAGTGTCACCGTTACCAATCATACCGCCACTGAAAGCGATGAGTCCACCATATCTGGCCGGATGACGAGCCACAAACTCTGTGGTCAGGCAGGCGCCCTGAGAGAATCCCAGGATAACAATTTTCTCTTTTGAAATTCCCTTCTCCTCTAATTCAGATACAATGTTGAAAATTGTCTGTAGACCTGATGAGATTCCCGGTTCGTTTTGATTGGATGGAGCCATGAAAGAGTAGGGATACCACGTATTGCCTGATGCCTGTGGTGCAATTAAATGAAAGTTATCCGCATCAAGCTCATATGCGAACGGGATGATACTCTCTGCAGTAGCACCTCTGCCATGAATCATTACGATGGCTCCATCTGCTTGTTCAGGTTTCACCCCGGCCGTTACTGTTTTACTCTTTTGATGCGGTCCTTCAAATGGATTTTGTGAACTTGCTTTAAACATGTGTGCTGTGAGATGTTGTTTTACAATTTTATTTTATTGCCACGGAGGCACGGAATGCAATGTTATATATTCCGTGTATTTCCGTGCTTCCGTGGTTATTATTTTAATCTGTTTTCAACTCCGGCAGCCGTGCTTCAATCTCTTCGCGATGTTTTTCATGCCAGGCCGGGATTTTAAGATTTCCCCCAAGCTGATCGAACGGTTCATCCGTGTCAAAGCCCGGAATGTCGGTGGCAATTTCAAACAGTACACCGCCCGGTTCCCGGAAGTAGATCGATCGAAAATAGTCGCGGTTTTTGACCGGTGTGATTTGAAATCCCATTTTCCGGATCTTTTCTCTCCATTCAGCCTGTGCTTTATCATCAGGTACTCTGAATGCAATGTGATGAATCGATCCTTTTCCAAATCGGCCGTTTAAACCCGGTTCAGCTTTCAGATCAACATAACGTCCCAGATTGTTTTCGGGTTCAGATGAATATCGAGTCAGTTCATTTTCTTCACCATTACTCTTCCAGCCCATCTCAGCTAGCAGTTCCCCGGTTCGGCCAATATCGGGCAGACTTAGGGTTGTGCCGAAGAAACCGCGAATAGCGTGTTTGTCTTCTACACCGCCGTAACCTTTGGTTTCATTGTTATTGACTTTAGGATCTGCGACCAGCTCGATCTTCATCCCGTCACTATCTGCAAGCGGAAGGTGGTCGAAACCAAAATGGGTGAAAATATCCCCGGTCTCGATGTTCAGTTTTTTGAATCTTTCCAACCAGTAACTCAGAGATTTTCCCGGTACGGCATACTGCACCGCTGTAGCTTCACCTTTATTAGGCTGACCATCCACCACATGTTCCCATGGGAAAAAAGTAATGGCACTTCCAGGTTCGGCATTGTGGTTGCCGTAATAGAGGTGGTAGGTAAATGGATCATCAAAATTAATGGTTTTTTTGATGAATCGAAGTCCTAACTTATTTCTATAGAAGTTGAAATTTTCTTGAGGCGGACCTGAAACCGCAGTGATATGATGGAGACCTTTGATTGATTCTGCCATAGTGAGTTCTGATTTTCTTTTTGTTTTATAATCTGAACATAAGATAACCAAAAATAGTTTAACATTGAACTAAATAATTTGAGATATGAAAAGCTCAAAATTTGACAAGCTTGGAATAGCACTGGGTGGAGGCGCTGCACTCGGTGCAGCTCATGTGGGTATACTAAGAGCTCTTTTTGAGAAGGGGATCAGGCCGGAATTCATATCAGGGACGAGTATTGGTGCTTTTGTAGCAGCCCATATTGCATTTGGCACGTCTGTAAAAAAACTGGAAGAGATTGCTCTCGATCTGGACTGGCTCGATATAACCGGCTTTAAACTTTCAAAGTTCGGGATATTGAGTAATAAAAAACTAGGTAAGAGTATACTCGATCAGATTGGGAAAGTGCATATAGAAGATGCCGATATCCCTCTGAGCATGATCTCTACTGATATTACGACCGGGAAGAAAGTTGTTTTAAACAAGGGACCACTCTATAAAGGAGTGATGGCCAGTACATGCCTGCCGGGTGTGTTTGTGCCTGTAGAGTGGGATAATATGCTGCTGGTGGATGGTGTGCTGTGCGAAAATATTCCAGTCAGTCCGCTGCGTGAAATGGGAGCCAAAGACATTATTGCCGTGGATTTGACAACCAATAGAGAGTACAAGCGTCCTGACGATATCGTGGATGTATTGGTCAATACGTTTGATATAGGCTTGAACAACATGATCAAACAGCAGATTCAGGATGATGAGATCTTTATGATCCAGCCCAAATTATCCGCATATAATAAAAGCGATACCAGTCAGACAGGGAAATTGATTGAAGAAGGGTATGAAGCTGCAATGAATTTATTGGAGTAAAGTAAATTACAAGAATTCGATTTCCAGAAAATGTAGCGGGAGGAGAGTAAAGTGACGGATATGAAAATTTTGCTGTGTAATTTCAACATCCGCCACAACTTCAATCAAATAAAAAATTTTTAGAAAGCAATTCCCACCCTGAGAGATGTATATTCGGTATCAGCTAAATCATCTTTTCCATAGCCTACACTAAAGTTAAGAGGATACAGATAAATCCCGACTGCAGCCTCATATAAAAGACCGTTTTCATCAAGGTCAGAACCGTCAGAGTAAGTTAAATATCGCCATCCAAGTCTTGGTGTAACGTATAAATCAATACTGTCATTTCCCACAAGTCCAATCATGTAACCGCCTCTTAGACCAAGTCCGCCGGCTTCATCATTGTTGGCAAATAGAACATCAAACTCGAAACCGGGAACATAGTACTCAGATAACCCAATAGTGACAACTTCTGTTTCCGAAATATATCCTGCATTAAACGATACAATTTGTGCATTTGAGGGCTTGGCACAAGCAAAAAAAATAAGTAATAGAGTGATTCCGTATAGATTTTTCATAATCGATAGGGTATAGTTGTTAGTTAGCTTTTTTGAGTAAGAACACGTATTCAGATAGCCGTATCTGATAACTTAATTGTAAGAGAATATATAAATTGGGCGAAATTTTGAATTAAAAGATCCCAATCCATTAAAGGGGTGTATTTGCCGTCTTTTTATTCAGTCGTTACAAAACGGGCAATAACCGGAAGGTGGTCACTGATTTTACGCATGGCTTCAGGATCAAAAGGCATTGCAATTTCTGCTGATCTCGGCACGAGATCTTCCATCATCTTTTCGTTGGGAAGCAAATGATCAAGTTGGCGAACGGGATTATCAGATGTGTGAGTGAAAGAGTCGACATCTGAAAGCGGATCAATAAATATAGGGGAGTCATCATCTCCTAAAAGATGAAGGAATTCGCGGTCACCTGGTAAAATATTCAGGTCTCCGGCTATTAAAAATCGCATGTCGGGATGAACGGTTGTCAGGTACTCAAAATGATCTCTAAGCAGATCAATCTGACCAATTCGCCAGTTTTCATTTCGTTCGCCACGTCCTGCCTTCAAATGTAAGCCAGTAAGCAGAAAGCTGTAGTCCGGATTAACCAGTACATCTACAGAAAGCATACGGTTATTTGTAAAGTTCTGTCGCTGAACTTGTCCGTCATCGTCCATGATATCGACAATATATGAGTCCGGATTGGCGTAGCTGTAAAGCATGCCGAGTGGAATTCGGCTCATCACCACAACATTCATATACCAGTCGTTGCTTTCACGCCCCGTAAAATAGCGGTAGTTGAGGTCCGGGAAGTGTTGTTCAGCAAAAACCTGCATATATGCCGCGCTTTCCACTTCTTGTAAAACAACGATATCGGCATCCATTTTTTTGATGGCCTCTGCAAACAGCTCCCGGCGTTCATCCATATCTTCCGGCGGATTATTCTCCCGGTCGTTGTCGATATATGGACTGTCAAATTTATCCACAAAATGTTCAATATTCCATGTTACGACTGAAATGGTGTCGTGAGCTTTATCATCATACCATGTGGGTGTGGCAACAGATTCCCATTTTATAATTTCCGGAGCTGTTTGTGAGAGATGTTCAGATGTGGAACAGGCACCCAAAGTCAGGGCTAGAATTGTCAGAATTGTAAAACGAAAGCGTATCATAAAATGGAGTATGAGAGTTATAAAGAGAGTTAGCAGAGTTTGGACGACTAAAATTGCATCCTAAAATAACTATAAACAAACCGGCAGACACTCTATTTAGATAATCCTTTTGTAAACATTTTGAAAGTTGCGGTTACCGTGTCATTTAGGATTCATGAAGTGTAATGAATAAAACGTATCTTTTTCACTGATTAACCCGAAGCATTAATATCCTCTATGAACATTTTTACCATAATTATCCTGGCGGCCATTCTGATTGATTACATGCTGGGAATTACTTCCAATCTGCTCAACCTAAAAGCTCTTGATAAATCACTGCCTGATGAGTTTGAGGATGTCTACGATGAAGAGACCTATGCGAAATCCCAGGAGTATACTAAAGTGAGAACAAAGTTCGGTTTCCTGACCGGAACCGTTGATGTTTTGATCTTACTTGCTTTCTGGTTTGCCGGCGGATTTAACTGGCTTGATCAATGGGCAAGAGGATTTGAGTTTGGTGTGATCGGAACAGGGTTGATTTTTATCGGGGCTTTGGTTCTGGGAAAAATAATAATATCGATGCCGTTTGGAATCTACTCTACATTTGTAATAGAAGAACGCTTCGGCTTCAACAAAACCACACCGGGTACTTTTGTGATGGACCGGATAAAGGGCTTGTTACTATCCCTGGTGATCGGGGCGCCGCTTCTGGCCGGAATCATTGCATTCTTTGAGTATGGCGGGCCATGGGCGTGGGTTTACGCGTGGCTTGCTGTTACAGCGTTTTCTCTCGTAATGCAGTACGTGGCCCCAACATGGATCATGCCGCTATTTAATAAGTTTGAACCGCTGGAGGATGGGGAGCTTCGTCAAGCCATTGAAGAGTATGCCGAAAGTGTGGACTTTCCGTTGCAGGGAGTATATGTGATGGACGGGTCGAAGAGATCTTCAAAATCGAACGCCTTTTTTACCGGTTTTGGCAAAAACAAACGAATCGCATTGTTTGATACGCTTATCGAAAAGCACACAACTGAAGAGTTGGTGGCGGTGCTGGCTCATGAGATTGGTCACTACAAGAAGAAACATATCATCAAAAATATGGGGATTTCCATCCTCCAAACCGGAATCATGTTTGCCCTGCTATCGATATTTCTACAGGTACCGGCGCTGTTTGATGCATTCTACATGGATGAAATGAGCGTCTATGCCGGACTTCTTTTCTTTGGTCTGCTCTACTCACCTGTAGAAACAATTCTCGGAATTGGAATGCAGGTATTAAGTCGAAAATATGAGTATGAGGCGGATCATTACGCGGCTACAACCATCGAAAAAAGGGAGGCTATGATCGATGCTTTGAAAAAATTGTCTAAAGACAATCTGAGTAATCTCACACCGCATCCATTCTATGTATTCCTAAACTATTCGCATCCACCGGTTCTGAAGAGAGTAGAAACGATGCGCAAGATATGACAGGCTACAGAGGAGTATTCGAAAACACTGGATTTAACGGATATTTCAATTCAGATGATATCGATATGAAGCCTCTTATAATTCGGGAAGTAATTAAAAAAAAGCTCTCCGCTAGTTAACGCTTAAAGAAAACTGAATTGTAAACTCTGTTCCTTTATTGTCTTGTCGTGGCTTGTAAGTATAGGTTCCGTTAATCTGCTTGGTAAGTGTTTGAATCAGTTCGATGCCGATAGACTCATTTTCTTTTTTGAAGTCTGCTTCAGATATACCAATTCCATTATCTGAAATGGCCATGAATATTTCGGAGTCCTTTTTTTGTAAATCAATATCGATCATACCGGACTCCCGGTTGGGAAACCCGTGTTTAAGGCAATTCGTGATCACTTCATTAACTATCAGAGAACAGGGAACAGCTTGACTAATTGTTAACTGAACCGGATCGAGATGATAGTTCAAGTTGATCTCTTTTGAATGATTCATCGTATCAAGGATGGTTTCAACCAGTTTTTTCAATCCTTGGTCAAATTCCATTTTTGAAAAACTTTTCGACTGATAAAGCTGCTCATGAATATTTGCCATTGACTTAACTCTAAGAGTGCTGTTTAGTAGCTTTTCCTGAATCTCTTTGTCAGACTCCTTGAATGACTGTATATGTAGCATTCCTGAAATAACGGCCAGATTGTTTTTTACCCTATGATGAATTTCAGCTAGTAGTGTTTCTTTCTCTTCCAGGGACTCTTCGAGTTCATGCTGATGCTGAACAAGATTATGTTTTAGATTTTGTTGAGATTCAATTGTCTCCTGTAAGCCCCTAAAGAGCATGGGAAGAAAGATGACAGATACAATACTAAGTAAAATCGAATTCGCTGAAATGGCCAGCCAGGATGCAACCTGGTAGCTCTCACGAAGGGGATAATCAACCATTTGATAATGGATCAAACCTGCATGGATCAAACAAACTGCTACATTAATGTAAATTGTCAGAACCCCCGCTTTTGTCGGCAGGATAAGGAGCGCAAAAATGGTGGCGCCAAATAGATAGGTCAATCCGGCGCCGTGTTCGCCCATGAAAAAAATCAAAACTGTCGCTACGGTATAGACGAGTGTAAGAAAGAGATATTTTCTATGATTGAGTTCAAAACCACCATATAGAGAAATCAGGCTTATGGCTACACCAAACAGGAAATATGCTGTAGTAAGAGCAGGCAGACTTAACGAATAGACAACAAATGCTGAGGGAATCAGAATGAGAATTCCAAGAGGAAACAGGTATACGACAATGCTGGCAAAAAGCCTGTTTCGCCAGAACTGGAGACCATCCATTCGAGTGTGATTGGCCAAGCAGTTTTGGCGAACCCTCAATACATATTTTTCCCATAGTTTTGCCATCATATCACCACGTAAATGTGGGTTGAAGATTTCACTGTGGATTGCAGACTCACAACAAAAAGATGATTCATGACGTGAATCTAATCACCATGGTTGCAAATGGCAAAAAAGATAGAGGTATCTGATTTAATGATGAAAGCGAATCAGTCTAATCAATTTTGAGCCGCATAATAACCCGGACCCTTTACAAATCGGCCGGGCATTTCACCGGTGTGTTCACTACTCTTCAGTACCTGAACACCATTCACAAAGACGTGCTCAACACCGGTAGCATATTGATGTGGATTTTCGAATGTTGCATGATCCTCGATTTGATCCGGGTCAAAAATGACAATGTCGGCGTAGTAACCTTCTTTCAAAAAGCCCCGCTGGTTTAACTTGAGGTTTGTGGCGGGTAGCCCGGTTAGCTTATAAATAGCTTCTTCAAGTGAAATTAATTTCTCATCACGCACATATTTACCCAATAATCGGGCAAAATTACCCCAGGCTCTGGGATGCATCTGCCGGTTTAAGATGTCACCTTCGGCCGCAAATGTACCTCCATCCGAACCGAAACTCATCCAGGGCAGCTTAATCTGACGTTTTACGTTCTCTTCGCTCATTAAATAGTAGATGGCACCAATTCGGTTGTTGTCTTCCACGGTTAAATCAACAGCTGTTCGCACTTCGTCATCATCGCCTCGCTCTGCAGTAATTTCACTGAGAGTCATGCCCACATATTTCTGAAGTTCTTCACTTCGGAGACCCACAACGATAATTCCTTCTCCACCACCTGCCATCAGATAAAAATTTTCCCATTCATCCGATGGAGTTTTAATCTCTTCAATAATCTTTTCCCGAGTTTCAGGATCTTTTAACCGTTCAATCCAGGCCGAGTGACCTCCATCCTGCGTCCAGGGTGGGAAAATGGCGGCAAGACTTGTTGCGGCGGCATCGTATGTATACATGTTAGCCGTTACGGGTTGACCTTCTGAACGCACCTCTTCAACTCTGTCGATCACTTCATCAAGCTTGTGCCAGTTCTGCTGACCGGCAGCTTTTAAGTGGTGGATTTCTGCATGTACTCCGGCTTCCTGTCCAATAGTAATTAATTCTTCAACAGACTCTACAAAACGGTTTCCTTCACTGCGAAGGTGGGAGATGTACATTCCGTCATACTCCCCGACAACTTTCGCCATTTCTATGAGTTCATCGGTTTCTGCATAAAATGCAGGCGCGTAAATTAGTGAAGTACCGAGCCCCATTGCCCCTTCGCGCATCGCTTCATCTGTCAGCGACCGCATATTTTCGAGCTCGTCTTCTGTGGGCTCCCGATCCGTTCTCCCAACCTGATGAATCCGAAGAGTTGTTGCTCCAACAAAAGATCCCACATTTGTAGATATGCCTCCGCTTTCCATAAAGTCGAGAGCTTCGCCGAGAGTTTTCCATTGATAATTACTTGGATCATCTCCCCATCGCTCTTTTTGCATCTGATCGCTTAACGGACCTAATGAACTGCCTTCTCCAAAAAGTTCGAGAGTTACTCCCTGCTTGATGCCACTCATGGATCGGCCATCATTCATTAAGGAACCAGCTCCCCAGCTAAGCATATTGATAAATCCGGGAGATACTGCTTTGCCTCCGGCATTAATCACTTCACTTGCACCGGAGCGGTTCTGTATTGTACCAATCTTTACGATCTTGTCTCCCCGTATACCGATATCAGCCTCAGTGGGAAATGATCCGGTACCGTCGTAAACGATGCCGTTGGTAATAATCACATCGTATTGTTCAGCTTTACAGGAGGCAAAAATTAACGTTACGAAAACCAGGAATAGTAATTGTTTGAGCATATTAGATGGGCTCATTAAATTTTAAATTCTAAGACTAAAGTACTAAGGAAGAATTATTAAAAGTGTAAAAAGATTTTTCCGGGGGCGCAGGGCTTTTTAAACGTATTTATTTTAATTAACAAGAGATGAATGACCTGATATTGTTAAGCCGGCCAATTGGTTAACGGAGATATTGGGATCCTTTTACTGTAGAATTATCTTCGTTTATCTTTTACATAAATTGCTTTAGACTGACCCTGTCCCACAGGTCTTTCTTCAACTTCGAAAAGCTTCATCGCCTTGATTAATTCACCAAGTTTTGAGTACCCATAATTTCTTGGATCAAACTCCGGAGATTGTTTTGCAATATGACTGCCAACCGGGGCCAGATGTGCCCACCCGCTATCATCGGATGAGGCTTTGATGGCATGACGGAAAAGGCTGACCAATTTAGTATCCTGTTTGAGCTCAAGAGTGGACATGCGTTTTCCGGAGGGGATATCCTCCTCATCGTCTCGGAGTACTTCCGTGAAGATGAATTTATCACAGGCGGCTACAAACGGTTCAGGAGTTTTCTTTTCACCAAAACCATAAACAGAAAGGCCGGATTCGCGAATACGTGCGGCAAGCTTTGTAAAATCACTGTCACTGGAAACCAGGCAAAAACCGTCAAACTCTTCACTGTACAGTAAATCCATGGCATCGATGATGAGGGCACTGTCTGTTGCGTTTTTTCCTTTTGTGTAACCAAACTGCTGAATCGGTTGAATGGAGAAATTTAACAACACCTCTTTCCATCCTTTTAACTGCGGTAATGTCCAGTCGCCATAAATACGTTTCACATTTGCGGTGCCGTATTTTGCGATTTCGGCCAGTAGGTTTTCAATCACAGAAGGTTGTGCATTATCAGCGTCAATGAGAACAGCTAATTTTCGAGTGTTTTCCTGATCCATAGGTAGTTTGATTTTAAGTTGCTTACACAAATAATGTACATGAGAATAGAGTTGAATAAAAACGAAACATGAGTAAGGTGGCTGATCATTGTATGATGAATATTTGTGACTGCTAAACAGTTACGGTATACTATGGAAATGCCTTTTTGAAATATTGAGGGCTGTAATGCGTTATTTTAATGTAAAATTAGAACCAAACAGACAGATATGCCAAAGTGTGAAATTTACGAAGATTTGAAAGGAGAATGGAGATGGAGACAGGTAAAAAAGAATGGCGACATTGTTGAGTTCTCCAAAAAAGGATTTGAAACTCGTGAAGAGTGCGAAAAAAATGGCAAGGAAGATGGTCCTTGTACATCTTATAAGTTAGCACTATAAAGCATTTTATGAATCAGGGTTGAGGTATGCGCGGCATATTGCGGTAAATTGTTGAGGTTGATCTAAAAAAGCATAATGCCCCGCATTTTCAATCTCTACCAGTACACCATTCTTTAATCTTTTATCCATTCGATAAGCCTGATCCAACGGAGTTGCTGTATCATTTTTCCCCCAGACTAAAAGCGCTTCATGTTCAATTTGCGGGAGTAGGTCGTCCAGATATTCTGTAACAGATTTAACAAAGGTCTCCCTCATAACTCCTGAAAGCTGTTTGTAATCCGAAGAACCAAGCATTTTCCAGAGTTTAGTACGTCTTAAGCTATTCAGTCCCTTATCCCTGAGTGGATTTGGTAAAATTAAAAATGGAGCTTTTAGCAGTTTTGCTGTGTATTTTCTAAAGTAATACTTCATAGAACGCTTGGGTTTTAATCCGGCGCCCCCCGTTATGATGACTTTATCAATTTTCTGCTTGATTTCACTTCTGCTCAGAAGTTTTAGAAGAACACGATTACCGTAAGAGTGAACCAGGACATCTACAGAGTCAGCCTCAATTATTTGATGAATAAAAGCTTCCGTCAGATCTGTGTAACGATCAACATCCCAGGCTGCCGGTGGTTCTGGTGATTGCCCAAATCCAGGAAAATCGATTAGATAACATGTTCTGATGTCCTTCAGCTTTTCGGCAATGGGTTTCATCACTGCAGAACTGCTTCCCCATCCGTGTAAAATGAGCAGCGGCTTTCCACTTCCCATCTTATACCAAGCGGTTTGAGTTCCCTCAAAGACAAAATTTTGCAGATCCATAGATGATAAACTGTAAGGTATTTCGATTTTCTGTTTCATAAAGGTAAGAGAATTGATTGAAAAGCCCTTTGAAAACCTAAATAAAGCTTCAGAACTATGAAACGGAAACTCTTCTATCTTTTTGAACGCCTTCAAATAAAACGAAGTGAGCGAATTGCCATTTCGATACTTATGGCCGTTACAGTAATCACCACAGTCCTGTATTCAAGTCCGGAAATATGGACATCTAAATCGGAGTTTGATTACTCTATTTCGGATTCTATTTTTTCTGCGCGTAGTGCCAGCCTTATTGCTGAAAAGGAGATGATTTTAGAGCGATATCAACCCGAAGAGATACAAGCAAACAGTTCTAACGAGAATGGTTTAGTGGAGACCTATCGGGATACAATTCCACCCGATTCATCGGATCAAGGCACGAATTCCGATTCCACTGCGTTAATCAATGTCAATTCTGCCTCAGAAAATAAGCTGCAGGAGCTGCCCGGGATCGGTCCCGCATATGCATCAAGAATTGTTGAGTGGCGTAGCGAAAACGGGCCATTTACTTCTAAGGATCAGTTGATTGAAATTAAAGGAATCGGTGAAAAAAGGCTGGAAACCATTCGCCCGCTCATAACTCTTTGATTGTCTCTCACCGTTAAATAGTGCAAAATCATTTAAATATTCTGTTCTATACCCCGAAGGTTTTTCTATACCCGTTCGCTTTCACTATTTTTAGTCAAACTAAATAAAACTTATTTATGGCGAACAGAATTTTGTGGGCTGACGATGAAATCGATCAGCTTAAGGCGCATATCATTTTTCTTGAAGAGAAAGGATTTCAGATTACTCCGGTTACAAACGGCGAGGACGCGGTTTCTCTGATTAAGAGCAAACCTTTTGATATTGTATTTTTGGATGAACAGATGCCGGGTATGGATGGTTTAGCCACACTAGATCAAATACAGGATATCCAGCCCTCCTTGCCTGTAATCATGATTACCAAGAGTGAAGAAGAGTCGATCATGGAAGATGCCATCGGGAATAAAATTGCCGATTATCTGATCAAACCGGTCAATCCAAATCAGATACTGCTCACCGTAAAACGAATTTTGGATAAACAGAGAATTCAAAACGAAAAAGCAGCTCAGTCTTACCTCAAGAATTTTAATGAACTATCCGCACGTTTCAGTGAAGATACCGGCTGGAAGGGTTGGATTGATATTTATAAAACTCTGACTCATTGGGAGATGAATCTTGAGTCGAGTGATGAAGCCCTGCAACAGGTGTTACAGGATCAGTTTCAGCAGGCAAATCAAGCCTTTGGCAGATTTATAAAAATGGAGTATAAAGGGTGGTTGAAAGGAAATGATGACGCGCCGATGCTGAGTCCATTTCTGGTGAAGGATAAAATTTTCCCACGTTTAAGAGAGGATGAAAAAGTTGTTTTTATTCTGATTGACTGCATGCGGTACGATCAGTGGTTACTGTTTCAACAGATATTATCCGAGTATTACACCATTGATACAGATTTTTATTATTCCATCCTTCCAACGGCAACACCCTATTCCAGGAATTCAATATTCTCCGGAATGTATCCTCAGGAGATTAAACGTAGGTATCCACAGCTTTGGGAAATGGGGCAGGATGAAACTTCGCTGAACAGACATGAAGAGGAACTACTTAAGAAATATATGCAAAGAAATCACTTTTCAGATCAGGTGAAATATGAGAAAATCATCGATCCTGAAGATGGAAACCGTATTGCTCAAAAAATTTCGAACTACACACAAACTCCACTTACGGCTATTGTCTATAACTTTGTTGATACGCTGGTTCATAGCCGTTCGGATTCTGAGGTGTTGAAGCAAATTGCACCGGATGTTCCGGCATTTCGATCATTGACCGAAACCTGGTTTCAGCACTCATCACTCCTGAGGATTTTTAAAGAGCTGGCTGATGAAGACGTAACCGTAGTTGTTACCAGTGATCATGGCTCTGTTCGTGCTCTGCGCGACACAAAAGTATTCGGCGACAAAGATGCTGCAACGAATTTGAGATATAAGTATGGTAGAAATCTGAAGGCTGAAGAGAGTGCGGCAATTTTTATAGATAAACCTGAAGAGTATATGTTACCGGTAGAACCGCCGGCAAACAGTTATATCATCGCAAAAGAAGACTACTTCTTTGTTTATCCAAATAACTACAACAAGTTTCAGAACCGATATAGGGATACATTCCAGCATGGGGGGGCCTCTATGGAAGAGATGATTCTCCCGGTATCTGTTTTGAAGTCGAAAAAGTAGGGTGAATGGAGAAGAAGATCAGCAGAAGTGAAGAGGAAACTTTCAGAATTGCGAAAGAGTATGCCTCTCAGGTTGAAGCCGGTGACGTGATTTGCCTGGAGGGGAACTTGGGTGCCGGAAAAACACATTTTACGAAAGGGTTTGTTACCGTATTTGGTGTAGATCAGGCTGCGGTAACATCACCCACTTTTGCACTGATCAATGAGTATCATGGAAAGGAGATAGAAATTTACCATTTTGACTGTTACAGACTCGAAAATGTTCAGGAAGCCCTTGAGATTGGCGCTGAAGAGTATTTATATGGTGATGGAATTTGTATCATTGAGTGGCCTGAACGAATTGAAGAAATTTTACCTTCACACTCAAAACGTGTAACTATTACCGCTACAGGCCCTGAAGAAAGGGAAATTAGTTTCAACCCATGAGCACGAAAAACCGACGGCTATCATATCGACTTGACCTGCTTCCGGTGATTTATCCATACCACCGACGGGCAACGAATCCCATCCAATTGGGAGACTTGGTATATTATGGCCCGTCGCCGGAGTATTACGGTATTGGTGAAGTAGTGAGTGCCGAAGATAATTACTGTGTAGTAGACTTCAGGGGAACAGGACTATTAGGTATTCAAAAAGATGTTTTTCAGAATAAATACTTAATCCCTATTCATAAACTCAACTTAAGTCACCTGCTGAAATCTACCTGATTTCCTCCTCACCATCCTTTCCTATAATCCAGATCAGTATTGCTGCAAATAGTCCGGGATAGAAAGGTTCAACTCCGAAATAAGCATATCCTACTGCCTGATCCGGGTGTGTTGTGCCTAATATCAGCCATATCAATGATATTGCTGAAGCGCCTATGATTGAAATAATTACGTAAACGGCTTTCAGTTTGAATGGTTTGAGATAGATTCCCAAAACAGGAATTAGTAAACCCGGAATAAAAACGGAACCGATCACGTACCACAAATCGATGACGCTTGGGTAGATGATGATTAGCAGTATTCCAAGCAGCGCGGAGACTAAAATTCCAATTCTGGTGAGTAGATTTGGATTTACATCCGGGAAATATTTGAGCAGATAATCGCGCCCCAGAGTTTGTCCCGATATAAAAAGGTAACTATCGAGTGTAGACATGATGGTTGCCAGAAGTGATACGAAGAAAAGACCTTTTAAACCGATTGGTAAAATCTGTTCTGCAAGCATAGGGTAGGCTAATACAGGCTGATCGAGTCCTTCACCCAGAATGGCAAATGCATAAAGCCCTGCAAAACAGGTTAAAAAGTCGAACACAATCCAGAACCCTATGGATACAAAAATTCCTTTACGAGCTGTTTCGGGCGATTCAGCTGCGGCTGCTCGCTGATGAAAACTTGGATCAACAAAGGTCCAGAGCGCGATGAAAAACCAAACCAATATATATTGGATCGAATTTCCACCGGTGATATCCAGGTGAACATCAGTCAGTGAATTCGTAAGTGTGCCAAAGCCTCCAAATTCAGCAACGGCAAAAATTAGCAGGATTATAAATCCTGAAAACATAAGGATGATCTGAAGGATATCAGTTCGGATTACAGCTCCAAATCCGCCAATGGTGATATATAAAACTGAAAAGAGAGCCACTAACGAGGCATAAAAGAGGAATGGGGCATCTCCGCCAGAAAGAAATTGAAACAGTAATCCCAACATCAGAATATAGGGTGCAGGACTTACCAGGATAAAAATCGGGAGTGCACTCAGGCGGCCTGCTTTTTCACTATATCGGTTGGCAATCGCTTCCGGAATGGTCAGGGCTTTATTGAGACGGATTTTTCCGGCAAGAAAAATAGCGAACAGGGCGGAGAAAATATAGAAGGGGACGCCAAGAATAAGCCATTGAGAAATTCCAAATTGATAACTCCATTCGCCCACACCCAGAATTCCACCGTACCAGGTAGAAACCAGAGTAGCCACAAAAGCCGGTAAAGTGACCTTTCTTCCACTCAGCAGAAATTCCTCTTCGTCATCTGAATTCCAGCCTTTCTTCCAGCTGAGCCAAATTAGAAATACAAAGTAACTTGCAACAATAAGCCAATCGAGTCCGGTAAAAATAGAGTCCACTATTTGTCGGTTTTGTGATTAATGAAGATGAGAAGGTCTCCCTTTTTATGGAAAATTTCGATCTTTTTTTCGACAGTTAGATTTGAGCTTCCATCCTGAACTCCATTTTCGAGTGTACCGTCGGTAAGCGCGTACTTTAATCCGGATGTGTGAATTTCTTCGACTTTACCGGAGAGTGGAAATAGAGATACGGTTGTATGTAACGGTAACTCCATTTCAAAATGTTTGGGCAAAAGAAACAAAACGGAGTATTTGTCTTTAAACTGAAGAGATTTGAACTGACCGTCAAACTGTTTAAGAACGGAAAGGTTTTTAAGAGTGTGGTCGAGCCTTTTACCGGTGGCTCCGAAAACAATAACATTTTCACATTCCTGTTTGTAAGCGTACGCCAATGCTTTTTCAAGATCGTTCGTCTCTTGATCGGGGTCGTGAATGACGTCACCGTGCTCATTACCCGTTACCGAATAACTATCCAGGTCTCCGATGATCACATCGGGTTTTACGCCCATCTGACTGGCTATCAGTGCACCACCGTCTGCAGCAATAAATAGGGATGAATGTTCCAACGCCTCTTTTAGTTGTTCAGGCCTTGGAGGATTTCCATCGCATAAAATTACAACATTCATCAAATTGGAGGTTCTTCCGGGTTAAAAAGTTTAATTTGACGTTTTACCCTAATAACAGCTACGTTAACATCTTTTTAAAAGCAGAGTAAAACGCCGTTTTATAATAGAGATTCAGGATAAAGAATTATGTTTAAAGAATTCATCAAAAAGATAAAAAAATACAAGCGTATCGGAGTAGTATCACACATTCGTCCGGATGGAGATTGTATAGGGTCGCAGGTGGGCCTCTCAATTTGGTTGGAAAAGAACGGGTTTGAGGTTGATGCCTTTAACGATGATGATGTTCCGGTTAACCTTGAGTGGCTGACTGAGTATTTCCCGATTCAATCTTTAGACATTGAAAAAATTAAAAAGTGTGATTTGATCATTTTAGTTGATGGAAACGCACTGCACCGGTTTTCTCATATCGAGAGTTGGACAAAAGAATTGGATGTTCCTTTTTGGATGATTGATCACCATCCCGATCCAAATGACGAGTTTGATCTGCAGGTTTCAGTACCGGGAGCTTCATCCACGTGTGAACTTATTTATAATCTGTATAATGAGAGCAATATTGAGCAGCTGGAAAAATCTGCTGCAATGGCACTTTACACCGGAATTATCACGGATACGGGGTCGCTTCAATTCGACAGTGTTACCCCGAAAACACTGGAGGCCGTAGCAGATATTCTAAGGCGAGGCGATTTCAAACCAAATGTAGTTGCTGAACAGGTCTTTTCAACTAAAACAGAATCACAGTATAAGTTGTTGAGCTTGGCTCTTGGTACCATTCAGCTATATGAAAGCAATCAGATAGCAACCATGTACGTTACGCAAGAGATGTTAGAAGAAACGCAAACAACAAATAGTGATACAGAAGGTTTTGTAAACTATCCACTGAGCATTGCAGGCGTGAAAGCAGCAGTTCTGTTAAAAGATTTGGCAGAGGAGGGTGTTAAAATGAGCCTGCGCTCCAGAAGTAATGTCGATGTGAATGTATGGGCACGCGAGTTGGACGGCGGCGGACATCAAAAAGCGGCAGGAGCATGGCATCCCGGTCCCCTTGAAAAAACGATTGAAGATGTGATCTCCATTGGCAAAAAACAACTGAATCAAATTGAAACGACTTAAATTTCTACATATAGCTCTATTGGGAATCGGATTATTGTTCTCCTCCTGTCAACATTCAGGAGAATCAGATCAGAATCGAGGGGAGAGAAATGATAACCAATCTATGGAAAGAGCCCCATTTTCTGCGGCTTATGTAGAAAATTCAGATTCCGTCAGTGATATTGATTCTGAAAATGAATCGACTGACCTTCAACAATCCGAACCGGAAATAGAGACGAGCAGGATTAACGCGATAACTCGTGCGGTTGAGAAGGGTAGTGAAGCTGTAGTCAGTATTATGGCAACAGAGCCGGTTCGCAGGCAGGAGACTCCCCGCGATGAGTTTTTCCGCTTCTTTTTTGGTGATCAGTTCCCGCAAGAGAATACAAGTATGGGATCCGGCTTTATTGTGAGTGAAGATGGGCTGGTTGTAACAAATCAACACGTAGTGGGGACGAATCCATCAGAAATTATGATTTCGATGGGTGATGGATCCACCTATGATGCTCAGCTTGTTGGGTTTGATGAACTGACCGATATCGCATTGATTAGGATTGAATCAGATACAACATTTCCGTTTTTGGACTTGACAGATTCGGATGATGTCATTGTCGGGGAGTGGTCTATTGCATTGGGAAACCCATTTGGACTTTTTGATGATGGCCAGCCCACTGTAACCGTTGGGGTTGTAAGTGCTAAGAATCGCGATTTCCGGGCTGACCCGAACAACCCGCGTGTATATATCGATATGATTCAAACGGATGCTGCAATCAACAGAGGGAATTCGGGTGGCCCCTTACTAAACAGCAACGGAGAAGTGATTGGGATGAATACGTTTATTTACACCGGAGGCACAAGTGCCGGTTTTGTTGGACTCAGCTTTGCCATTCCTAGTAATCGTATTGAAAAAATTATTTCCCAACTGTTGACAAGTGGGGTTGTGATGTTGGATTATGATCCCGGTATGGAGTTTACTTCCATGACAGAACAGCTTATCTACCGCTACCAGCTACCGTATGTTCAGGGTTTACTGGTAACGAGTGTAAACCGTAATGGTCCCGCTTTTGAGTGCGGTATTTTGCCGGGTGATGTGATAGTACGTATTGGAGAAGAACGTGTGATGAGTGAAATGCATGCCTGGGCTCTGCTGCGCGATTATGATGTGGGTGATGACATGAATATCGAACTGATCAGGGAAGGTGATCTCTATCAAACCGAGATGAAACTTCGCCAAAAAGTGAAGGACACAACGTCAAATTAAGTGATCAGTTATTTTAATCCCCGGCAGGATAAAGCCTTTCTGAATTCGAACGGAGATTTTTTGTATTTTTGCCCTCATGTTAGTTGAACGAGAAAACCCGAATAAAACTGAGTATTTGTTAAATGTGCCTGAAGGTCAGAGTACCGACATCAGGCTGGACAAATACATTACCTCTTTTGTGCAAAATGCATCCCGTAATAAAGTCCAAAAGGCGATAAAAGACGGGCATGTGTTGGTGAATGGGAAGTTGGAAAAATCCTCCTATATCATGCAGCCGGGAGATAAAATTGAGATCAGCCTTCCGATACCACCTTCACCTGAAGCCAAGCCTGAAGATATTCCGCTGGATATTATTTACGAGGATGACGATCTGATTGTTGTAAATAAAGAGGAGGGTATGGTGGTTCACCCGGCATTTGGAAACTGGACCGGAACGATGGTCAACGGTTTGCTATACCACGCCGACACCCTTTCTAAAGAGGATGAAGAGACAGTTCGCCCGGGAATTGTACATCGTTTGGATAAAGACACCAGCGGACTTTTGGTGGTTGCAAAAAATGAAGTAGCGCACAAAAAGTTGTCTGCTCAATTTGCCGAAAAGAGTGTAGAGAGAACGTATTGGGCAATTGTTTGGGGGAACCCGCCGGACAGCGGGACCATTGAAGGAAACATTGGCCGGTCGCCCCGCGACAGAAAAATCATGACAGTACTGAAGGAAAAGAAGGGGAAAAGTGCTGTAACTCACTTTGAAACCATTGAGAGATTTGATCACTTGGCGCTTTTAAAAATCAACCTTGAGACAGGCAGAACCCATCAGATTCGTGTTCATATGCAGCATCAAAATTATTATGTTTTTGGTGACCCAACTTATGGTGGAGATTCTGTTCGATATGGGCCGAATACCGGGTCGAGGAAAGCAATGTTTAATAACCTGTTTGCCAGGTTGGAGCGGCAGGCCCTTCATGCCAAAACATTGGGGTTTATTCACCCCGCAACCGATAAGTATGTTGAATTTAATTCCACACTGCCTGAGGATTTTCAGTTTGTGCTGGATACACTGCGAACAAATTGTAAACCTTAAAAAATCACATGTCTGAGAAAAGTAAAAAGATCAATATTGAGGTAGAACTCGATGATAATAATGTACCTGAGAATATTCAGTGGAATGCTACAGATCTGCAGGGTTATGATGAAGCGTCCTGCAGGGCTATGATTTTGGCTCTTTGGGATCATACACGCAAAGATACGCTGAGACTCGACCTCTGGACGAAAGAGATGACGGTAGACGAAATGAAAATATTCTTCCATCAAACACTGGTTACCATGGCCGATACTTTGGAGAAGTCGATAAATGATCCGCGAATAAGTGGAGATATGCGCGATTTTTGTGACTATTTTGCGGAACGAATGGAAATAGTTGAGTAAGAAAGAGTACGATACCCTATAGAATTGTTATTATATTAGAAGTCTGTTTAACTCAAATAAATGAATATGCAATATCTCGATTTTGAACAGCCGATAGCCGATTTGGAAAAGAAAATTGATGAACTTCAGGAAATTTCCGTCGATGACAAAGTATTGAAACCGGAAATTGACCGCCTTCGAAAAAAAGCGGATCAGCTTAGAGAATCCATTTTTACGAATTTAACCCGATGGCAGAGAGTTCAGCTTGCTCGTCATCCGGAACGCCCTTATACGCTCGATTACATTGAGCGAATTACGGATGATTTTATTGAGTTGCACGGAGATCGATTCCACTCTGACGACAAAGCCATTGTGGGCGGATTGGCAACAATAGACGATCAGTCCGTAATGATTATCGGCCACCAAAAAGGTCGTGATACCAAAAGTCGGCAGTATCGAAATTTTGGTATGGCCAATCCGGAGGGATATAGAAAAGCCTACCGACTGATGAAGATGGCTGAGAAATTTAAAATTCCGGTCGTCACTTTGCTGGATACACCGGGGGCATATCCGGGTCTTGAAGCTGAAGAGCGTGGGCAGGCTGAAGCCATTGCCCGAAATCTAAAAATGATGGCTGTCCTTGAAGTACCGATCGTTGCTATAGTGATCGGCGAAGGAGCCAGTGGAGGTGCAATTGGTATCGGGATGGGTAATGAAGTATTTATGATGGAAAATACCTGGTATTCAGTAATTGCACCTGAATCGTGTTCTTCCATTCTCTGGAAAACCTGGGACTACAAAGAACAAGCTGCTTCAGCACTTCGTCCAACAGCAAAGGATTTACTTGAACTTAAAGTGATTGATGGCATTATCCCCGAACCGCTTGGTGGTGCACATCGAGATTATGGAAAAGCGGCAGAAGCAGTAAAAGCTCAGATTCTGAAGAGCCTGAAAAAACTCAACAAAATGAAGCCTGATAAGCTGATTGATCAACGGGTGGATAAGTATGCTTCAATGGGAGTTTGGGAAACGGCATCCGGTAAGAAAGATAAATCCTGATGGTTGAGATCCCGGAAAAGGATCCGTTAATCCAGTATGTTCATACTCTCCGCAGCCGATATGGAGAGACAGATCAAATGGGGTACGTCTATTATGGGCGTTATCTTGAGTTTTTTGAAGTTGCCAGAACCGAGATGATCCGATCGCTAGGATTTTCCTACAAAAAACTTGAAGATGAGGGGATAATGCTTCCTGTCATCTATTCTCAGATTGAGTATAAATCTCCCATATTCTATGATGAGGAAATGCGTATAGAAGTAGCTGTTTATGATGAACCTCTCGTTCGTCTGGAAACATTCTATCAAATCTTTACAGACCGCCAGGATTCTCTGCACGTTTATGGCCAGGTAAATCTCTGTTTTACAAAAATGGACACACGGAGGCCGTGCAAAGCTCCAAGCCACTTTCTGGAAATGCTTCAAAAAAATAGTGGTAAATGAAACACCGAGGCCTTTATCTTGGTGTTTTATCGGCTTTAACGGCATTGGTACTCTTCTCTTTGGGGAGCGGACTCTGGGGCGGTTCCAGTGGAGGTCATTGGACCGAGCAACTATTCAGAGGAGTTTGTCATCAAATCCCAATACGAAGTTTTACATTTATGGGTGAGCCCATGGCAGTGAACTCTCGTTGTTTTGGAGTTTTTACCGGTTTATGGACGGGATGGTTGCTCATTCCTTTGTTAATGAGGTTTACATCTAAAAAAAAATGGCCTTTATTTTTTCTTTTGTTTGCAGCCTTACTTCAAATCATCGATTATTCAGGCAACTTTTTTTTATTATGGGAAAACACAAATAGTTCACGTTTTCTGCTCGGTACACTATTAGGCTTGGGAAGTTCTATTTTAGTAGCCGATCTGTTTCAACCTAAACAAACACGAGATTAACTATGGATATGGAAGAGGTAAATGAGAACAAAACTTTTTCATTTAACAATTATTGGCCTTCAGTTGCTATTGTAGGAGCTATATTTAGCCTGGTAAGCTTCGTAATCGGACTCTATTTTGGGTATCAACAAATCAATTCGGAACCATCAGGTTCATTTATTTCACCTGTGATGATTAGCAGCGGTGTGATTTGCCTTGCAACGGCTTTTGCCGGTTTGCTTGCCGTTTGGCACTACACGAAAGAGGTGAGTCCTGTAATGAAGCTGGGTCAGGGCGCTTTGGTTGGATTTTTAACCGGTGCTGCTATTGTGCTTTTTAGTACCATTTTGAATGAGCTTTGGCTTTTGATCGATCCTGAATACACCGAAAAACTGATAGAAGCGACTATTGCGAATGTTGAAGCGATGGATCTGCCGTCTGATGCCAGAAATGATATGGTTGATGCCATGGCAGAATCGATGCAGGGACAGTCGTTTTTCAAGCAGCTGTTTGTAGGTATTCCCGTGCCGGGATTATTAAACATGGGTACAGCAATGATTGGAGTTAAATTATTTGCTCAAAAAGAAGACGATATTAGTTTCTAAAACAATGACAAAAGACTCTTCAGGGACATCTTTTTCGAAGTTGCAAATTCAATCATGGGCTGAACGCAATGGCTTTGCGGATTGGGCGGTGGCATTAATATGGCTGATCGTTGCATTCGTTATGTTTCAGCTTACCGCAGGTATCATATTCTTCGCCTTATTGTTTTTCAACGGTGAGATTACTTCCGCTGCCGAGGTTGAACAGGTGATGTTTAACCGATTGGATCTTCTTTTCATCGGTAACTCAACAGGTCAAATTCTCTTTTTGGGTGCGGCTACCTTCCTTATTTCCAAACTTCACCTAAGAGATGAAGGGGTATTCAACTTTTTAAGAATACGGTGGAAACAGGATACACCTTTCTACATTTTATTGGGAGCCGTACTTGTAGTTGTGGTACAACCGGTCATTCTTTATCTGGGATATTTCAACTCTCTTTTACCCATTCCTGAATCCTGGTCAGACCTACAGGTTTCTCAGTATGAGATGTTTGAACAGTTTTTGAAAACGGATGGAATTGTATGGTTTGGCCTATTCCATATCGCTTTGGTACCGTCCATTTGCGAAGAGGTCTTATTCAGAGGATACATTTTTCGCGCTTTTCAGAGAAGCTGGGGAATCATGGTTGCGATCATTGCATCCGGATTTGTGTTTGGGATGTTTCATCTTCAGGTTCCAAACTTACTCCCACTCGCTGCATTAGGAATATTACTTGCTGTTATGACCTGGTTGAGCCGCAGTTTGTGGCCGGCTATCGTAGCGCATTTTGTAAATAATGGCGGTGCGGTGTTAATGGCAACAACCTATCCGGAACTCGCCTTTGGAGATGTAAGCGCAGAAACCTTGCCATCGGTCTGGTTGCTATTGGCCAGTATAATATTGACGGCCGGCGTAATTTACGCGATGATTTATCGCTCGGAAGCCATTATGGAGTAGATGATGTTAAAAGATCCAACACCAAATAAATTTGAGAACTGGGTTTGTATCCTTGAGAAAGGAACAGAGTACGAAGTTCAGATGGCAAAAAACTATTTGAACTCTTTGGAAATTCCATCCAATATTCTATCCAAGCGGGATCGGTCCTACAGTATGAATATTGGTGAAATGTCTATGGTTTATCTATATGTTCCCAAAGAGTTTGAAGATGAGGCAAGGGATGCCCTTGAAGAGCTTGATGAGCCCGAAGCTGAAGAAAATTCTGAGGAGGAGTCCGACACTTGAGTGAATTAGCAAAACGAGTTTTAGTTGGTGTACCGGCTGCGGCCCTTTTTATTTGGTTGCTTTGGTTGGGTGGAGCTGCATTTCAGATTACAATCTTAGCGATTTTGTTACTCACCGTTTGGGAAGTACACAGAATGATACAGCACACCGGTTATGGCGATTACTTTCCGATTTCTCTCATCTTTGTATTACTGCTTTGGAACCCTCCTTTTATACCACTATGGTTGAATTTATCCATTTTTTCGGCGGTAACTCTGATAACTGTGGCAGCGGTATTAAGCAGAAAATCTGATAGTTCGGTACGATGGCTTACTACATTGTTTACCGGGGTTTATCCCACAGTTGGGTTTATAATGTTGCTCAACATTCGTGAAATGGGTACAACCATCGAAGGTTTTTGGTTGACCATGACTCTCATGCTCATGATCTGGGGCAATGATATCTTTGCATATTTTGGAGGAAAAACATTCGGAAAAAATAAGTTGGCACCCAAAATCAGCCCAAAGAAAACATGGGAGGGATTTGGGTTTGGATTTTTAGGTGCAGCAGCAGGCTTTTTGATTGCCTACTATTCCTCTGCATCCTATCCATTGGCACTTACGGCACTCGTTCCGGCTGTTGTTATCGTTAGCATTTTAGGTCCATTGGGTGATATTACTGCGAGTCGAATAAAGAGAATTGCGGGTGTAAAGGATTCGTCCTCGATCTTACCGGGTCACGGTGGTTTTTTTGATCGTTTTGATTCTACGATTCTAACCGCACCGTTTATTTTTTTCTATTTTTATGCACTTCTGTAAAACGATTGGATTGATCTACTTACCCAAAGTGTTATAGCACTACTATGAAAGAAAAAAATATACTTATCACCGGTGGAACCGGATTTGTGGGCGGCTATCTGCGAGATGTGCTGCTGAAACAGGGCCACTATTTAACAATAATCACCCGATCACCTGAGTCTTACAAATCTGAAGAATCAAAAAATCAAAAGTTTATTACTATTGAGGAGGTTTCCGGAGTGATGGATTCTACTGATATAGTTATAAACCTTGCAGGCGAAAACCTATTCGGCCAGCGGTGGACAGATACAGTTAAAAAGAGAATTTACGACAGCCGAATTTTGATAACCCGTTCTCTTGTAGATGCAATTAGAGCCTCTGAAAAGAAACCGGATGTTTTTATATCCGCTTCTGGGATCAACTACTATGAACCTGCCGGTGATGATGTCATCACAGAAGAGAGTAAAGCAGCTAATGATTTTCTTGCGAAAGTTTGTAAAGATTGGGAAAACGAAGCAATTCAGGCAAGAGATTTAGGTGTACGTGTTGTGATTTCAAGATTTGGAATTGTTCTTGAAAAAGGTGGTGGAGTAATTGAAAAAATGAAACTGCCCTTCTCACTATTTGTAGGTGGAGCTATTGGTCCCGGCACTCAGTATATGTCCTGGATACACATGAAAGATCTATGTAACTCAATTGTGTTTGCAATAGAACATGAAGAGATCAATGACGTATTTAACGCTACTGCACCTGAACCGGTAACAATGGATCAGTTCGCATCGGCCATGGGCCATGTCATGAACAGGCCTTCAATTTTCCGGGTGCCGGAGTTTGCTCTGAATATAATCTTGGGCGAAGCCGCAGTTCCGGTAGTATCAAGTCTGAATGTTCAGCCAAAGGTGTTGCAGAAGGCAGGATTTGAGTTTGAATTTGACGATCTGGAAATGGCTTTAGGAGAAATTCTTTAGAAAAATCACTCGGAATCATCTTCTTGCCTGGTTTGAAGTATAGACCACGCACGAAGCCCGTCTCTTGTCTGTGCTACGATCTCAACATTTCCATCGCCGTTAATATCTTGAATGATGGGGTAGTTCATGCCGGTTGTAGGCAAATCGAGTAATCTGCGTGTAGAAAGTAAATCCCATGCGTACAGTCTGCCAAAGCTCGCAAGCGCAATTAAGTCCATTCGCTGATCACCATCGAGATCGGTAATTAACGGACCAAAACTATCTGATGAAGGCTGTCCCATGGTTTGGGTAGCTATCAGTTTTCCGGCTTGATCATAGATGAAGAGTGAGCCGTTACCTGCCTGGGTTAAAACAAAATCATCACGAACCAACTCATCATCAACACGGACCATCAGATTATAACTTTCAGGTGTAGAATTGAGTGAGGTATTGGAAACCTGAACCGATTGTACAAAGAGGGAATCTGATGAGTGAGTTACAGAAAGAGAGTCTGTAAAAAGAGAATCCATGCCTATTGCGTACAGGTTGCCATCGTAACCTGCCCCCATGATGTGGTCTTTAAACTTGGAGGGTGCCCCGTGAATTTGAGTGGGCAAGAATACAGGGAATCCACTTCGCCTTTGTCCATTAATAGCCCATGCATGAAGGGTGTTTTCTGAGTAGACAAACAGAGACCGTTGACCGTTAAACGTATCGATAAATGGTTTTTCTGATACTGTTGAATTTGTGCTTTGAGGCCATCCATTTATGGGTTGCCCGCGAGAATCTAAAATATGAATATTACGGTCGTTGGTTCCTACAATAAGTTCAGCTACACCATTTCTTGTAATATCTTCCACGGTTAACGGAGTTGTAATACTTTCGTTAAGCGTGATTGGAAAATTTGGCAAGGCTGTTCCGGAGTTATTCCAGGCATAAACCTTATTCCCGGCAGCTTGCAAAACCACATTTTGATTGTTGCCGTACCAGTCATATACCTGAGGTGGGCCAACGGGCGAATCATTTCCGGTAGATACTTCCATAACCGTAGTTCCATCTGCAGCCAAGGCAAAAACATTGCCCCGGTTTGTTGAAAATACGATTTCGTCTCTTCCACTTCCCGTTATATCAGCCAAAACGGATTTTCCGGTAATTTCTGCACCATCCAGCGGGTAAATCCAGCGTTCGCGGTAGGGCTGATCAATTGATTCTCTTTCGAATGAGTGCATGGCTACACTGAGTTCATCTGAGGATGGTGAAAGCTCAGTTGTAATCACCAGTTGATCCAGCGGAGACAATAGAGTACTTAAGTAGTTCTGTGGGTAAAGCCACGGTTGTACAAATGTACCAAACCGGGATGAGTTCATATAAAAAATGGAGCTCAGATCTGAGGGCAATTCCTCTTTGATATTCATAAAATCATCGTCGTAATACATTACTCTCCGTCGGTTTGCATCACCACCAATACTTTCTGCTAATCCTTTTCTGCTTGCCAGGGCTACAACATCATTATATACGGTGATGTAGAAATCAATCATTGGATTCAGATCACTGCCAAAAAGTTTTGCCAGCCATCGGCTTTGGATGGAGTAGGTGTTTCCGTCTCTCAGAATTAAATCCTCCTGAGCTAATTCGTTGAGCTCTTCACGAATGGTGCCTGCACTCTTGATTTTCCTCAGAAATACATATTCACTGGCGCTTTCAGCACCTGATTCGGCAAATGATGCAAATCCAAATTCATCATCCAGTTCAGATGCGATATTTCGCCAAACAGATAAATTACTTTCAATATGCTGATCCGTATCGGTTTGCGGCTCTAAATTTTCGGCCGGTACGGAGCGCGGCTGCAGGCGATGTATTGAGAAGGCCGCTGAATTCATAGGAATATATCGATCTAAAGTAAACTCGGACGGAGCCTGACTGATGCTTCTTAAAAGTTCTGATCGATCCTCTTTCAAGCTCATTTTTCCGGACATTCGCCAAGCCGGATTTTCGTCATCAAGTTCATCAAACAGAAACGTTACCGGGCTTCCGCCTTTCAGCACTTGCTGTAGATTTGGCCGATACATTACCTGTGCTACCTGTTCTACCCAATTATCCAAGCTTTCTGTATTGACTATGAATGAACCCGGTTCTGCCTCATTTGAAGTGAGCTGGATGGAGGGTTGCTCACCTGACAGAGTTCGGATCATGTTTTCAATTCCAAGACTCGATTCTGAAAAGATGAAGTAATCTCCAATTTCAAAAGCAAACAGTACACGATCGGAGAGAAAAAGTTTTTCAATTGTGAATCCCTTAAAACGGTATCTGTTTTGTTCAAACCGTTTCTGATGGCTTTCTGTAAGTGTGCCGAATAGGTCTGGGAGAGATTGAGTGATCCAGATGGGCTGCCAGTCATTTGCTGAATCGGTATAGAAAAGTACAGCATCAACGGTAACCCCGGCTTCAGCATCTTCTTCAATTCTGTTAATTAACTGAATTGCGGATGGAGTCATATCATCCAGCATAGGGATGTAAGAAACTCCAAGGAGTTTGGAGATGGGTGTACTCTGCTCCGGTACTAAAATGAATGGAGTATCAGCAGATACCAAATCGGACCAATGATCTGCCGATCTGTTTGAACATCCGGTAATTAAAAAGTAGAGTAATGTGAGGACGAGTAACCGCGAAAATATTGTCTGATTATTCACTGCCGGGTCTGGGATAATATGTTTGTTCAGGATTGGTTAATACCATAGCTTATTACCCATTCGTTCGAATTGTTCCAAATGGGCAGGCTGTAAAGGTATAAACTTTTCGTGTAATGAGCTTTTTAAATCCTCTGTTTCTAATAGCGTTGGTAGCCGCAGCTATTCCGCTGTTGATTTATCTGTTGAACGTAAGGAAACCGAAAAAAGTCCTTTTCTCAACTCTTGCCTTTTTTGACAGTTTAAAGCAATCTGCGCTAAAACGGCTGAAATTAAAAAGATTACTGCTGCTCGCCGTTAGAATACTGGCTGTTCTGATGCTGGTTCTTGCGGCTGCCCGACCTCAGCTTCCCGGAGGATTTGGAACAGCCGGAGATGAAGCGCCAAAAGCGATCGCTATTTTGTTGGATAACAGTCCCTCGATGGAGCAGATAGACCAGAATGGCCCCTATTTTGATCAGGCTAAGCAGGTTGCAGAAGAGCTGATTTCAATGTCCGACTCAGATGATCAAATTTTACTGAATGTCACAAACGGCGAAATACTCTCCCTTCCATTTCAATCTGCATCCGCTGTTCTGACGAGACTACCGGATCTGTCGAATGAAAATAAAGGTAACTTTATTCAGGATCGATTGCGCGACGCAATTCAGCGTTTGGAGCAGGCACCGGAACCCAATAAATGGATTTACATCATCACCGATGGACAGGAATCGCAATTACAGCCCATTGCAGAAACTGAATTTGAAAATTTTGAAGATATGAGAATTCAGTTCATCACACTTGGAAATGCAGAACCATCCAATACAGGAATTGAAAATGTTGAGCTGGAGTCGTCATCCACAGAATTATCACTGAGGAGCCAAGTTAGAAACTATGGTACAGATGAAGCACAAAATCAATTTCTCAGCTTTATCGTGGATGGAGAATTAGTTAGTCAGCAGGCCATTCAGATCTCTCCGGGTGAATCGCAGGAATTCATTTTTCCTCTGACTGAAACCAATAGTTCCAATATATCGGCTGAGTTATTGATTGAGGGGGATGAATTAACGTTTGATAACAGATTTTTTGCTGCTATTGAGTTACCGGAACAGCGTGATATTGCAGTCATTTCCGACCAGAGGAATCGCTCCGGTTTTGATTCATATCTGGTACCCGTTCTTGAGGTGATGGCCGAAAATGAAGATAGATTTTCGGTCTCGTTTTTCAACTTTTCTGAATTGGAAACAGAAGAATTGAATAATTACGACGCCATAATTTTAGACGGGCTCCGTTCAGTTCCTGATTACTTGTCGCAAACCGTGCTGGATGTTGTTCAACGTGGAGGGGGAGCTCTTTTGATGCCGGCCGCCGATGGAGACATAAATAGTTACAACCGGTTACTTGGGTTTGGGAGTGCAGGAATGTATACGGAAGTTGAAGGATCATATGGTTCATTTGAGGTCATCGACCGAATGGCAGAACCGGAGGAAGGACATCCGATTATTGACACCATT
Source organism: Rhodohalobacter barkolensis (assembly GCF_002834295.1). Taxonomy (NCBI): domain Bacteria; kingdom Pseudomonadati; phylum Balneolota; class Balneolia; order Balneolales; family Balneolaceae; genus Rhodohalobacter; species Rhodohalobacter barkolensis. The sequence continues at coordinate 455,101 of NZ_PISP01000002.1, forward strand.
TTTGAAATCGATGAGGGCGAACAAGTTCGATTGAATGTTCCTGAGATATTTTACTCCTACCGGATTGAACTGGGCAGCGGACGAGATGTATTCCCCGTTTTATCAACCAGAGCAGGCAGTCCTTTGCTGGTGGAGAATCGGGTTGGTAATGGAAAGATTATCTTTTCGGCGATAGGAAGTGACCCGGGTTGGTCAAATTTTCCGGTTAAGCCATTTTTTGCTCCACTGTTTTTTAGAACAGTGGAATATTTAACCAGGGGTGAAGGAGCTAAACTGAATTCCTTTAGTTTGGGGAGTTCATTTGAAACTGTAGTAACTCAGTCGATCGACAGAGCAGAAATTGAAAAAGAGGGTGAAACAGTGGTTCCGGATGTTCGCCAACGATTTGAAGGGACACAGATTTCGTATCTGGGCAGAGAGTGGAGTCCCGGTTTTGGAACGGTAGAATTAAATGATCAGGAACTGCTATTTTCAATGAATCAAAATGCAATGGAATCAGTATTAAATTCGTTAAATAGTGCAGAAGTTGAGGCAAGGATGAAACCCGTCTTTGAAAATGTGCAGGCAGTTCATGCGAATGAAGACATGGAATCATTTTTAACTGAATTGAAGTCGGCTTCTTTTGGCAAAGAAATTTGGTTTTGGTTTATCATAACTGCGATTATATTATTAATAACTGAATCGGTGATCTCTCGTTTCTATAAAATTGAAGCTATTTAAACAAAAATGAACATCTCTACCGACATATATAGCCTGTTTGTATTGTTGCTTGCTCTCTTTACTATTGGAGCAACACTATTGGCAGCCTACTCCATTTCTAATGCGTGGAGATTACGAAACATCAGACTTAGCTGGAAATGCGGGAAATTTTTTGGATACCCGTTGTTTTCAACACTTTTCTTAACTTTCAGTGTCTTGGTTGGCGTTTATGTTGCGTATGCCGGTTTGGATCAATACAAAATCATATTGGGAAGTTACAGCTGGATGGGAATGAGTTGGTTTTTGGCCAGCTATTTTTCAACAAAGGTATACGTAACCGACCATGGAATTGTAAAAAATGTGAACGATCCGTCACAAACCATCGCCTGGCATCAAATACGGGATTACGTTGAGAAGCCAACAGAAAAAGGATCGGATTATATTTTTATTTATGATGGCAGAGGAGATTTTGAATCAAGATATAAACGATTTGTACGACTCGAACTATTAGTTCCGGACGAAAAATGCTCAAAATTTGATAAGCTTGTCACTTTGAAGATCGGAAAAACCATGTCTCCTGTTCCTGGAGCTTCATTTGATATCAAAGCGTTCGATTGAATACCCATTAAAACCCAGAGATAAATTTGTTAGAAGATATTCGTAAACCGTCACTCAGTAAAGAGAGGGCCATTTTAGTAGGAATTTATGGTGCAGATACCCCCAGGTGGCTTGCTGAGGAGTACCTTGAAGAACTTGAACTGCTGGCTGATACTGCCGGTGCAGATACCGTCGAAAAAGTATTACAAAACAGACCTCATCCCGACCCGACTACATTTGTAGGTACCGGTAAACTTCGTGAACTGAAATCCCTTGTCTCAGAAAAAAGTGCGGATGTTCTCATTTTTGATGATGACTTGAGCCCCACACAGATCAGGAACATAGAAAAGACGGTAGATAATAAGGTTTTGGACCGCAGCGGTTTGATATTGGATATTTTTGCATCCCGGGCAAAAACTGCAGCTGCAAAAACTCAAGTTGAGTTAGCTCAGCTTCAATACTTACTTCCACGATTGACCCGTTTCTGGACTCACTTGTCGCGTCAGAAAGGTGGTATCGGTACAAAAGGTCCCGGTGAAACACAGATTGAAACAGATAGAAGGTTAATTGGCAAGAGGATTTCGACCCTTAAAGAGAAATTGGAAAAGCTGGATCGCCAGAGAACAACTCAACGTAAAAACCGGGAAGGAATCGCACGGGTGTCTTTAGTTGGTTATACCAACGCCGGTAAATCGACATTGATGAATGCACTAACCGATACAAATGTACTCGCAGAGGATCGTCTTTTTGCGACATTGGATTCAACGGTGCGCCGCCTGGAGTTGGAAGATCATGAAATTTTACTATCTGATACGGTAGGATTTATCAGGAAGTTGCCGCATAATTTGATAGAAAGCTTTAAATCCACACTGGATGAAGTGAGGGATGCAGATATATTGCTTCATGTTGTGGATTCGTCAAGTAAGCTTCTGGAAGACTACATTGACGTGGTAAATGATACACTGAAGGAGTTAGAGATTGAAGGGAAAAAGATGGTTTTGGTGTTGAATAAAATTGATCGTCTGGAACCTGAAAAACTAATGGGTCTAAAAAAAGAGTATCCTGGAGCGGTCTTTGTCTCAGCGGCCAGAGGTATTGGGCTAAATAAACTGAAACAAAGAATAAAATTGTTGATAGAAGAAGACTATGTGGAATTTGCATACGACGTGCCAATGTCGCATTATAAAGCGGTAGCTTATTTGCATGAAGTTGCTGTGATTGACCGCGAACATTTTGAAGGAAATCGCGTAACAATAGAAGGCACTGTTTCAAAGGCAGAACGTGACCGCTTTGAAAGCATCCTGGCTGAAATTCAACCGGTTAAATCCCAATAACGTGATAGCGAAAGAACTCTTAAATACCGAATTCGTGCCACTTGCGCCTGACAGTAAACTGTCTGCTGCATTAGCTAAAATGGATGCGTGGCAAACAACCCGTATCCCGGTCAAAGATCCTGTTACCGGAAAATTAGCCGGCATGATTTCTTTCGAAGATATCGCCGACAAAGCGGATGAATCAGCCGAGATCAGTTCAGTTGAATTTCACAATTCTATCTATGTTTATTCCGATCAGCATCTTTTTGAAGTTGCACGTAAAATGCTGGAATTTGAAGTCAGATTGCTACCGGTTGTGGATGGAAGCGGTGTTTATTTAGGGATTATCGAGAAAAAGGATGTGTTGGAAGCCTTTTCCCGGATGTTGAACATTACAACTACCGGCTCTGTAATTACTGTAGAGGTTACCAAGGAGGATTTTACAATTTCTGAATTAGTTCATCTGATAGAAGTGGAAGGGGCTAAAATTCTTGGATTAACCGTTGATCAGCCAAGAGTTGAAGACCAAATGATTCGGATATCTATAAAAATCAGTCATATTGATACTTCCGCAGTGGTTTCGTCGCTGCAGCGTCACGGATATCATACTACAACTGAAAACCGAAATGATCTTTTTCAGACAGATATTTCTTCCCGTGCAGATGAGCTGTTAAGGTATTTGGATGTATAGTTTGTAAAATCATCATATTTTGATGATTTGATTTAGTGCTGATTGGTATATTTCACCCCTTGCAAAGAATCTATTATTCAAAATCTTCATGAGTCGAACTTTTCATCGTTACCTACTAACTACTCTGATTTTTGTTGTACCGTCACTTCTGTTTGGCCAGCAACATCAGGAATCTTATCAAAAAGATTTTCAGGAAGCTCTAAACTTATTTGATAAGGGCTTATATGAAGCTTCAATCCCACTATTTGAGACTGCCAAAACAAGTGCAGAAAATTCTGTAACACGGGAAACTGCCTCTTTCCTGCATGCTCGTGCATATATAAAAATTGATTCATCCGGTGTAGAGCGCCATGTTGATCAATTTGTACAAACCTACCCCATGAGTACACGTTCTGCTGTACTATTAAAAGAACTTGGACATTTACATAAAGAAAACGGTGACTTGGAGGAGGCAATATCGAATCTTGATGCTGCACTGAGCTATCCACAGTCGGGCAGTGATAAAGCCGAGCTCTACTACATTTTGGGTGAAACTTCTGCTCAGAATGGCGACTTCGAATTGGCACGCAATTATTTTTTAACACTATCTGATGAGCATCGCCGAAGTGATTGGGCACCAAAGGCCCTGTATGCAAGAGGCCGATTGTTCCTTGAAGAGGAGAAGTTTGATGAATCAGCTGATGCATTTGAGCTTCTAAGAGAGCGCTATCCTTTTGATGCGATGACAAGAAGAATTGGTACAGCACTGGGTGAGTCGTATTACCAGCAGCGAAATTTTGAAGAGGCAATCCGCGCGTTTGAAGACGCTCTTCCGCATTTGGATCACGAAAATCGTCAAAAAGCAGTTTACCTTACGGCAGAGAGCTATAATGCCCTGAACCAGTATGAGGATGCAACAAGATTTTACCGTCAGTATATCAATGCGGCTGAAGAGGATGATGATTTAAGAATTGCCCATTATGGATTGGGTTGGGTATATCATAAGCAGGAAATCTATCACTGGGCAGCCCGATCATTCGGCGAGGCTGCAACAGGAGATGACGAACTTGCGAGAAAAGCTCTTTACTATAAAGGAGCGAATGAAAAAATGGCCGGAAGATCAGATCAGGCGATTTCATCGTTTCGTGATTTCGGGGATCGTTTTCAGTCGGGAGCATTCATTGAGCAGGCCTACTTCGAGTGGGCAGTTTTGGCATTTGAAGTTGGTTTTTATGGAGAAGCCATTGAGGCTCTGAGACCCCTGGCGCAGCGTGCTGAAGAACTTGAAAATCCCGGTGAGGTAATTACTTTTTTAGGAGAAGTCTATTTTGCAAATGGAGAGTATACACGTGCGCTCGAAACTTTTGAAATTGCTGAGGATATCTCCGATTTAGATCCTGCAGTGAAGCGTCAGGCTCGTTTTCAAAGAGCATGGGTGCAATACAGTAATCAGGCCTATGAACAATCTCAACCGGAATTTGAGCGAGTTCATAACGAATCACCTGAGTCAACACTAGGGAAAGAAGCACTATTCTGGAGTGCAGATGCTCATTATCAGATCCGGAATTATGGCCCTGCAGCTTCGCAGTATGCGCAGTTTATTGAGCGTTATCCGGATCATGAACTGGTAGGAGCTGCAAAATATGCTCTTGGCTGGTCGTACTTTATGATGGGTGATTTTGAAAATGCAACGGCTCCATTAATCGATTTTCTGGAGAACTATGATCCTCCCTCAATAGCCCTTTTTCCTTTCGATACCGATACTCAATTGAGAATTGGGGATGCTTTCTATGCGCAGGGTGAATATCAAGATGCACTCAGATATTACAATATGGCAATTGGTGCAGAACCCGGAGGAGACTATGCGATGTTTCAGGTAGCAAACAGCTACTATCGCATGAATCAAAATTTTGAAGCCGTCTCACAGTTTCGGCGAGTATTAAGAATTTATCCATTCTCATCTCTGCGAGAGCAGGCTCAGTACAACGTGGCTTATATATATCTCAATACAGGAAATTATGATCAGGCAATCGAGGAGTTTCAAGCCGTGATCAATCGCTATCCCGAAACAGAGTGGGCCGCACGAGCTCAGTACAACATTGGTGACTCGTACTACAATGCCGGAAATTATGATCAGGCGATCGAAGCTTACAATCAGGTTTTAGAGGATTATCCACGCAGTAACTATATCATCGAAGCCATTAACGGTATCCAGTTTGCGCAGTTGTCAGCCGGTGAAGAGGATTCATCCACGGAAGTTCTGGAGGAGTTTCTCGCGGATAATCCAACCTCATCCACTGCTGATAGATTACGATTCAGACAGGCCGAAAATATGATGCAGTCGGGTGACTATGAAGCTGCCGTAGATGAATTTCGACAATATCTTAGAATTACCAATAACCAAGAGTTGGTTCCGGATGCATACATCAATATGGCTGATGCATATGTTAGAACCGATAACACGGAAGCGGCTATAGAAGCATTACAAACATTGGTAAATGATTTTCCTGATTCTGACCAAACGGCAAGTGCGCTTGCAGAGTTAGGTCGGTTACACTACGATGAAGGAAATTACCGGGAATCTTACGAAAGCTATGAGCAGCTTATTGAAGCTGATGCACGATATCGACAGGAAGGAATTTTAGGTATGGGCAACGCGAATATCGCAATGGGTAATGTTAATGAGGCCAGGCAAAATTTTGAGGAAGTTCTCTCCATCGATGAAAACAGTGATGCTGCCCGGGTTGGTTTGGGTAAAGTTTTATTAGAAGATGACCGGGTAGAAGAAGCCCGAAGGTTCTTTTCATTGGTTGCTGAAAATAATACCACAGATATTGGAGCCGAAGCTCAATATTTATTGGGAGAGTCCTATCTTAGCTCCGGAGACAGCGAATCTGCTCGTGAAGCATTTTCCCGGGTGCAGGTGCTGTTTGAAACTTATGATGTTTGGGTAGCTGAAGCGCAGTACAAGATAGCAGAAATTCATATAAGAGAAGGCCGCCGTGGAGACGCCATGTCACTGCTGGAATCTATTGTAGAACAATATCCGGGAACCTCCGGCGCCGAAAAAGCAGAAGCACTTCTCAATAGAAATTAATTATGATTCAAAAAACTAAACCTGCAGAAAAGTTGGCAGGGACGTTGGTGATGCCACCCGATAAGTCAATTTCGCACAGGGCGGCTCTATTTGCGGCAATCAGTGATGAAAATAGTATAATTGAAAACTACTCTTCGGCTGCGGATCCCCAAAGCACATTGTCCTGCTTAAGGCAATTGGGCGTTTCCATTCAAAAAAAAGGGAATCGCGTTGAAATTGAAGGTGTAGGTCGGGATGGTTTTCGACCACCTGAATCACCTCTGGATTGTGGAAATTCCGGTACAACGATGCGTCTTCTCTCCGGAATTATGGCGGGTGCCGGAATAAAATGTAAGCTGATTGGTGATGAATCACTCTCGTCGCGAACCATGAAGCGGATCATAGATCCATTACGGCAAATGGGTTGCGATATATCGGGAAGGGATGAGGAGTTTGCACCTATTAGAATTGAACCTCACAACGGATTAAATCCATTACGCTATCCTTTGCCAATTGCCAGTGCGCAGTTAAAGTCATCCGTACTACTTGCCGGACTTTTTGGTGATGAACCCACTGAAGTGATTGAAACTGTACCCAGCAGGGATCATACAGAACGGCTATTGGGTTTAAAATCAGAACCATTTGGAACCGGAAAAATCATACGAAGCAGCAGAAGTGATGTTTTGCCTGCTCAAAATTATGAAGTACCGGGTGATTTTTCTGCTGCAGCATTTTGGCTGGTTGCCGGATCTATAAACAGCGGCGCTGAACTGGATCTTGTTAAAGTTGGAATGAATCCATCCCGAACGGGTATATATCATATTCTTGAAGAGATGGGAGCCCAATTTACTCAATCAAACTCTGCAATTGCCGGCAAAGAACCGGTTTCTGATATTTCCGTTAAATCGGCACAGTTGAATCCCATTGAACTGGATCCCAAGTTGATTCCAAACTGCATTGATGAGCTACCGGTTTTGATGGTTGCCATGTGTTTTGCCGACGGACGATCTGTGATTACAGGTGCTGAGGAACTGAGGCATAAGGAGACAGACCGGCTCTCTGCGATGGCAGAAATATTAGCATCCGCCGGGGCCGAAATAGAGCTTCAGAAGGACGGGATGATTATTCATGGTAATCCCGATTTTACTCCAAAGCCGGCAAGATTTAAATCATATCACGACCACAGGATGGCTATGGCGGCAGCTGTTCTATCCACTCGGTCATCAGGTTCATGCGAAGTGGAAGATGCGGAGTGCACATCAATTTCCTATCCACAATTCTGGACACATTTACACGAGCTTACCCAATCGTAGTTGTCAATTTGACAACGGTAAATAATTCCGCATATCTCTATGTCAATACGTCAGTGATCAACCAAGTGAACTAATGTTGGCATTGAGGTTGCTCATAGTAGAGTAAAATCGAAAAATATTATGAGCAACTTCAGTATCGACTTGGAAAAACAACTATCAAAACTCGGCAGAGATATTCAGCAACTGGTAGAACGTGCTGTGCCTGCACAAGGCCCGGCAAGTTTTCATCCACGATGTGATGTAGTAGAGAGTGATCAAAACTATTCGGTTGTGATGGATTTACCCGGAATGAAGAAGGAGCAGGTCTCCATCACATTAAAGAATGGTGTAATTACCGTAAGTGGCGATAGAGAATTATTTCTTGAAGACGGTGAAGAGTTGGTGAAGAGTGAACGCAAACAAGGCTCCTTCTCGAGAGCTTTTGCTCTTCCTGAGCATTCTGATACATCATCGGTTAATGCAGTATTCAATGATGGAGTGCTCAAAGTAACAGTATCGAAAAAAGTTTCGGAAGAGGATGGCGACAGCCAGTCGATTCCAATTAATTAAACAGTTTATCAGAATAAAAAGTAAAACAAGGATAATATTATGGGTAAGATCATAGGTATAGATTTAGGTACAACAAACTCCTGCGTTTCCGTAATGGAAGGCGGCGAGCCCGTTGTAATTCAAAACTCGGAGGGAGGAAGAACGACCCCTTCTGTAGTTGCATTTTCAAAAGATGGAGAGCGCTTAGTGGGTGCGCCTGCTAAACGTCAGGCTATTACAAATCCAGACAAAACAGTTTCTTCTATCAAGCGCTTCATGGGACGTATGTTCGGCGAGGTAAAAGATGAAATTGACCAGGTTTCATACAAGGTTGTAAAAGGTGATGATGGAACCGCCAGAGTGGAAATTGATGACCGTAAATACGCTCCGCAGGAAATTTCAGCAATGGTTCTGCAAAAAATGAAGCAGACGGCTGAAGAGTATCTGGGCGAAGAAGTGAAAGAAGCGGTTATTACCGTTCCTGCTTACTTCAACGATGCACAGAGAAAAGCAACACAGGAAGCCGGTAAAATTGCGGGACTGGATGTAAAACGAATTATCAATGAGCCAACAGCTGCATCGCTGGCATATGGTCTCGATAAGAAAGATCAAGATCAGACGATTATTGTCTATGACCTTGGTGGTGGTACATTTGACGTTTCTGTTCTGGATCTGGGAGACGGCGTATTTGAAGTGAAATCTACCAGCGGTGATACTCACCTGGGTGGTGATGACTTTGACCAGCGTGTGATTAACTTCCTGGCCGATGAGTTTAAAAAAGACGAAGGCATCGATCTGAGAAAAGATCCGATGGCAATGCAGCGCTTAAAGGATGCTGCTGAAAAAGCAAAAATTGAGCTTTCAAGTTCACAAAAAACAAATGTGAATCTTCCGTTTATAACTGCAACCGATTCCGGACCGAAGCATTTAAACATCGATTTAACACGCTCAAAATTTGAGCAACTGGTTGATGATTTGGTTAAGAAAACAATTACACCGTGTGAAAAAGCACTGAAAGATGCCGGAATTACCAAGAATGAAATCGATCAGGTTATTCTGGTTGGTGGTTCAACACGTATTCCGAAGATTCAGGAAGTTGTGAAGGAATTCTTCGGAAAAGATCCTAGCAAAGGTGTGAACCCGGATGAAGTTGTTGCCGTTGGTGCTGCAATTCAGGGTGGAGTTCTAACCGGAGATGTTGACGATGTTGTCCTTCTTGATGTAACTCCGCTTACACTGGGTATTGAAACTCTCGGTGGCGTGATGACCAAGCTGATTGAAGCAAACACGACAATCCCAACCAGCAAGAAAGAGACATTTTCCACCGCTGCAGATAATCAAAGCAGTGTTGAAATTCACATTTTGCAGGGCGAACGTGCCAAAGCTCAGGATAACCGAACACTTGGCCGATTTCACCTGGATGGAATACCGCCGGCACCGCGCGGAGTGCCTCAAATTGAGGTTACGTTCGACCTGGATGCCAACGGTGTTCTGAATGTAAGTGCTAAAGATAAAGGCACAGGTAAAGAGCAGAGTATCCGAATTGAATCATCTTCCGGTCTGAGTGAAGAGGAGATCGATAAAATGAAGAATGCTGCAGAAGAGCACGCGGATGAGGATAAGAAAATCCGTGAGAGAATTGAAACGCTCAACAAAGCAGACTCTCTGATCTTCTCAACCCGCAAGCAGCTGGATGAGCATAAAGACAAGATCTCGGATGATAATAAAACCAAGATCGAAGATGCTCTTACTAAGCTTGAAGAGCTCCACAAAGAAGAGAAAGTGGACGAGATCGAACCTGCTATCGAAGAACTGAATCAGGTTTGGGCTGCAGCTTCGCAAGAGATTTATCAAGCGGCTGAAGCTGAACAACAAGCCGAAGGAGCTGCACAGGATGGCGCAGCCGGAGCTGAGGAATCAGCCGAAGGTGATGATGCTGTAGATGCAGACTTCGAAGTTGTAGACGAAGATGAGGATGACAAGAAGTAAGTCGGACTCAACTTGAAGTCAAATTTCAGAAGCCCTTCTCCATTTGGATGAAGGGCTTCTTTTTTATCGGGTATACGTGAAATAGCTTTATATTGTGCACCGATAAAATGAAGAATTTTCAAAGACGCCAAAGTTAAGATTGTCATGAAAGTATTGGGAATAGAATCGTCCTGTGATGAAACGGCCGCATCTGTATGGGCAGATGGTGAAATTTTATCAAATGTGATTGCTTCGCAGGCGGTGCACGAACAGTTTGGGGGAGTTGTTCCTGAGCTGGCATCGCGGGCTCACCACAAAACAATTTGGAAAACGACAAGTCAGGCGTTGGAAGAATCCGGTGTGAAAATCGAAGAAATTGATGCAATTGCGGTAGCTCAAGGTCCCGGTTTGATGGGGTCTCTGTTGGTTGGGTTGAGTTTTGCGAAAGGATTGGCACTCACATATAAAAAACCTCTCATTGGAATCAACCACATCGATGCTCATCTGTACGCCAATTTCATTGAGCATGAAGAGACCTACCCTTTTGTCGGTTTGATTGTATCCGGCGGACATACCCGATTGGTTTATGTTGATAAAGCTTTCAATCATGAGCTATTGGGAGATACACGGGACGATGCGGCCGGGGAAGCGTTTGATAAAATAGGAAAGCTCCTTGGTCTGCCTTATCCCGCAGGACCGGAGGTGGATAAATTAGCTAAAGAGGGAGACCCAAAATTTCATGACTTTCCGCGATCGATGATCAACAAAGGGTTGGATTTTAGCTTCTCCGGACTGAAAACCAGTGTCCTTTACTACACGCAGGAGAAAGGAGATGAATTTGTACAAAATCATCTGAATGACATTTGTGCCAGCGTTTCTGCAGCTATAACAGATGTGTTGGTAGCAAAGCTGAAACGAGCCGTAAAAAAGAAAAAAGTGAAACATGTGATGCTGGCAGGCGGGGTATCTGCAAATTCTATGTTAAGAAAAAAAATGTCTCAATTTGCTGAAGATCAAAATTTGAATTTAATGATCCCCGCTCTTCAATATTGCACAGATAATGCAGCGATGATTGCCGTAACCGGAGCGTTGAAAGCAAGAGTTGGTGATTTTGATGACTTGAGCCTGAAACCCTTTGCGCGAGTGAGTTAAAAGCGATTTCATTCAAATCTAAGTCTTAAAATCCATATCTTGGAACGAAATAAAATTGATCAAAATAACTGACTAACCTATGCATAATGTTGTATTGATTCCGGGAGACGGAATTGGGAAAGAGATTACGAAATCGGTAACAAAAATTTTAGATACAGCCGGCGCAAAAATCAATTGGATTGAGTGTAAAGCAGGAGAAGGAGCAAATGATGAATTGGGGACTCCACTACCGGAAGAGACAATTGCGGCTGTTAAAGAGCATCGAATTGCCTTAAAAGGTCCTTTGACAACACCGGTTGGGGCAGGTTTTAGATCGATCAATGTGGCTCTTCGGCAACAATTTAATTTGTATAGCAACATTCGTCCGGCGAGGTCGCTCCCAAATATTGACAGCCCTTTCCAAGGTGTGGATTTGGTTCTTTTCAGAGAAAACACTCAGGGGCTTTACATTGGAAAAGAACATTGGGTGGATAAAGAGGAAACACATGCTGAAAGTATTGCTGTGGTAACACGCGAGGCGAGTGAAAAAATTATTACGGCTGCTTTTGAATATGCCAAGAAGCGTGGAAGGAAAAAAATAACGCTGGTACACAAAGCAAACATTCTGAAACTGACGACCGGACTTTTCCTGGAAATCGGTAAAGAGATTGCCCAAAACTATCCGGAAATTGAGTTTGAAGATCTGATTGTGGATAATATGGCAATGCAGATGGTTATGCGTCCTCAACAGTTTGACGTGATTGTGACTACAAACCTCTTTGGCGACATACTATCGGATCTGGCTTCAGGTCTGGTAGGCGGACTTGGTGTTACCGGTGCAGCGAATATTGGTGATGATGCAGCGATGTTTGAAGCAGTTCACGGTTCAGCACCGGATATTGCCGGAAAAGGACTTGCGAATCCAACAGCACTACTGTTTTCAGCACTTATGATGCTGGAGTATTTAGGGGAGGACAGGCTGGCTGAAAAAATCAGATCGGCTATCTATACCGTACTCCAGGAACATAAAAAAGAGTGTACACAGGATATTGGCGGAGAAGGAAATACAGAAAGTTATACAGAAGCGATCTGTAAGCTTTTAAGGGATTAATTCTCTCTTTTTTTGATACGTAATTACAATACAAAAGGCCGTGTGAATTTCATACGGCCTTTTCTGTTTTTAATTGGTCAGTTCAATAAATCTTACCTGTTTTTTGTCCGTATCGAACAGAGCAATCAATGGGTCTTGATCAAAACCGTTTACGCTTCCCGGGTTGATTGTAATGGTATCACCGGCTGCCCCAACTTTTGCCTCGTGAGTATGTCCCGAGATAACCACATCATATTTTCCACACGATTCTAGACTTTCGGTGATTTCGGAATAAGTGCCGTGGTAAACAGCAATTTTCAACTTCTCTACTTGAAAACTGAAAAAATCACCATGGAGAACAGCTCCTATCTCTTCAAATTTTTTCATCAACAGAAATTTATCTCCATCATTATTGCCAAAGATTCCGTGTAGAGGTAGACCTTCGAAAAGTGGAATTGTAAAAGGGCTGCAGTAGTCACCTGCATGAATCACTTTGCCAACGTTGAATTTTTTAAATTTTTGAACGGCTTTTTTTATGTTTTCTACGTGGTCGTGGGTATCTGAACAGATGCCAATTAGCATAAAGTGTGTCTTTTTTATAATATTTCTATTAAGCAAACATAAAACAGGGAAATAATAAAGCCAAAATACTTACCGTAGTTTACCCTGTAGAAATAATTCGCCTGACTTAAGCTTTTGATCAGGATTTCTTACCTTTATCAATCGAAAAATATCTACTTGAATTAATAAAAGATCAGTTTATGTCAGTCAGTAAAGAAGATGTGTACTATGTTGCAAACCTAGCGCGCTTACAATTAAATGATAGCGAAGCTGAAGGCTTGCAAAAAGATATGAATAATATACTGGGCTACATTGAAACCCTGAATGAGCTCGATACATCAGATGTTGAGCCGTTGGAGCATGTGACTGAAGTAATCTCAACAGAGTTTAGAAAGGACGAAGCGAAAGAACCGTTAAGCCACGAAGACGCCCTGAAGAATGCTCCTGATGCTGATTCTGACTATTTCCGTGTTCCCCGTGTGATTGAATAATCTTTTAGAAGATCAGATTTTTAGTCCAAATTTCAATTCTATCCTAATAAATGGCTTCCAAAAAGAGTAAAAACAGAGAAAAAAAAGTTCAAAAACCTGACTTTTGGGAGTCGTTATCAGATCGAAAGAAACATCTATACTGCTTAGGGTTTCTTTTTATTCTACCGGTAGTTCTTTTTTATTCCACCGTTATTGGCGGGCAGCAGTATATGGGAAACGATGTTATACAATGGAGAGCAGGTGCTGAATCACTGATAGAACATCAAGAGCAGTATGATGAACCGGCACACTGGGCAACCAATATGTTCTCCGGAATGCCGGCTACTACCATTTCTCATCCGCCTCAAATCAGTAATCTGGATAACACACTTCTAAAATTTCTGCAGTTTATCTATCCCGCCGCAGAGATGTGGATTTTATTGGGTGGCGCCTATCTTATGTTTATTCTTTTGGGTGTAAGACCACTGTCAGCAGTTTTTGGAGCAATTATTATTGGGTTGACCACCTATTTACCGATCATCATAGGTGCCGGTCATAACGCAAAGTTTCTGGCGTACATTTACATACCCTGGCTTTATAATGGATATTTTCTTTTAACGAGGTCTAAAGTGAATCCATGGCTGGCAATGTTTCTGTTTGCCTGGGCATTGACTCTTCATCTGCGCGCCTATCATCCTCAGGTAACTTATTTCTTTCTGTTTCCACTTGGCACTCTCTTCATTTATGATTTGGTAAAAGCCATCCAATCAAAAGAATTTAAACCATTTGCCATTCACACGGGATGGTTAGTCGGGGCGGCAGTCGTCGCAGTTCTCATTTCTATTCAGCTCTATTGGAGTACTTTAGAGTACTCATCATTTAGCATGAGAGGTGGATCAGAACTTGCCGGAAATGAGGGACTTGCAAGAGATTATGCATTTGCCTGGTCGCAGGGCTGGGGTGAACTGCTGACATTAATCATTCCTGGAGCTTATGGTGGTTCGGAGCTTTATTGGGGCCCAAAGTCTTTTACGAGTGGTCCACACTATTTTGGAGCCCTCTCACTCTTATTTTTAGTTGTTGGAATATTAAAGTCCACACACAAATTAAAATGGGTATTTTTAGGGCCGGGTATTGCTACACTGCTTTTTTCTTTGGGGGAGAACTTCGGTGCACTCAATAACGTAATGTTCGCATATTTTCCCCTATTCGATAAATTTCGAGTGCCGGAAATGTGGTTGATGATCTCTGTTTTTTGTTTTTCCGTTCCGGCCGTTTTTGGATTAGACTGGATGCTTGATAAGATCAGAGAAAAGAAAAATTCAACTCAATGGAAGAAACCTTTATACATCGCCTCAGGTGTTGGTTTAATTGCAGTTTTGATTGGGTTTCAGTTTTTATCCTTCGAAAAACCGGGTGAACGACAGAATATTGCAGAACAGATAGCAAGTCAGAATGAAGTACCTGTTGACGATCCCAGAGTTTCACAGGCAGTTGACAGGTACCTACAGAATGAGATGATACCCCAGCGTGAAGAGCTTGCACGAGGGGATACACTTCGATTCGCCCTTTTCTTTTTTGCGGGAGTGGGAATTCTGTTTGCTGTGGGAATGCAAAAGCTCTCACTATCTGTTGGGGGTATGCTGTTTTGCGTATTGCTGGCTGCTGATTTTATACGAGTGGATCAGCGATATATGAGTGAAGGTTCATTGGTTAGCCAGGATCTGGATCGAGAACAGGTTTTGGACAGAATGGAGCGAGAAATTGATCGAGTGTTAAAGGATGGGGTTGTCAATGATGAAGGTTGGAAATACAGGGTTTTACCGATGCTGGATAATCCGTTTAATAATGCAACACCAGCCTATTTTTATCCGTCGCTGGGTGGTTATTCCGGAGCCAAACTCGGATACTATCAGGACCTGATCGATGAGGCACTTTTTTCAGGCGTGAATGGTGTCAATAAGGGCGTTTTAAATATGCTGAATGTGAAATATCTATCTGCGCAGGGTGCATTTAATATCCCCGGGTTTGAGCCCGTATATCAGGGGGGAGATGGAGTTGTCATGGAAAACCAGGATGTACTGCCGAAAGCGTGGTTTGTTGATCGGGTAGAAAGATCAGAAGGTCAAACGGATGTGCTGAATCAAATATCTGAAGATTTTAATCCATCTGACGTAGCTTTTACGGTTGAAAATATTGGTGACTATCCTTCAGATGCGGATAGGTCTGTTTCTGTATCAACATACAATGCAAATGAAATTGAATTGCAAATCAGTGCAGAGGAGAGTGGGTTTTTAGTTCTCAGTGAAATCTGGTATCCCAAAGGCTGGGTAACAACATTAAACAGAGAGCCGATTGACATGATTCGTACAAATTATGTGCTTCGAGGTTTCGAAATCCCATCCGGCGAACACACTTTGACCATGAAAATGGAACCTGTCTGGTACGAAACGGGGAAATGGTTATCCCGAATTGGTACTGTGATGTTGTTCTTGATTTTGGCCATTGGTCTCATCCAATTTAAAAAAGAAAAAGGTGGCGAAATATCCCGTCAGGATTAAAACATATTGTGCGAAGTGTCACCAGGAAAATTTTTTGGGGCGGTTTTCACAAAATCCTTTCAGACCGTCAGTACGCCAAAATCAGATATTGGTTTGATGTAGGAAGACCACTCGATCTGCGCAAGCCTTCCGCATTGACAGAGAAAATCCAGTATTTAAAGCTAAATAGTCGAAACCCTTCCCGAAAAATAGCCGCAAATCGATTAAAGGTTAGAGACTATGTGGGAGAGAAAGTAGGTGAAGAGTATTTAATCCCGTTGTTGCTGCAAACGGATGAGCTGAATATTTCCGATTGGGAATCCCTTCCCGGCAGATTTGTTCTTAAAGGGAATCACGGCTGCGGAATGGTTAAACTGATTTTTGATAAATCATCTGTGGAATTTGAGGAGATAAAGAAGCTGACTCAGAGTTGGCTCAATTTCGACTATGCAAAATTTGGGAGAGAATGGGTATATAAAGATGTACCTCGAAAAATTGTTGTTGAAGAATTACTCACCAGCAGTGAGGATGAGATTCCCGAAGACTATAAATTTTTCTGCTTTCACGGTCGGGTTGAGATGATACAGGTTGATATGGGCAGATTTAAAAACCAAAGAAGAAATTTATATAACCGTGATTTTCAATTGTTCGATGTAAAATGCCTCTATCCAAATTCAGAAAAGAAGATCACAAAACCACAGAATTTAGATGAGATGATAGATGTGGCTGAACGTCTTGCTTCAGAATTTGACTTCATCAGAGTCGATTTGTATTCCGTGAATGGCAAAATTTATTTCGGCGAACTGACCAATTTTCCCGGAAATGGATTTATAGCCTATCAACCGGATAGTTTTGACTTTGAGCTAGGTAAAAAGTTGAAATTGTAAATTAAATCATATTTTTATTTGGTAATAAAATTTAAAAGAATATTTTGTTACGTGTAACGTAACATAGTGCCAATGATTAAATCTTTTGCAGATAAAGAGACTGAAAAGATCTACCATCGTAATTATTCAAAGAATTTTCCTGAAGAGATTCAGCAATGAGCATATCGAAAACTGTTGCAAATTGATCTGATGACTGAGCTCAAAGAGCTGCAATCGCCGCCGGGGAATCGACTCGAAAAACTTAAGGGTGATCGGGATGGGCAGCATAGTATTCGAATTAACCAGCAATGGAGGATTTGTTTTAAATGGCAAGAAGGGGATGCGTTTGACGTTGAAATTGTAGACTATCATTAACTAAATATATATGGAAAAGTTAAAACCTGTACACCCCGGAGAAATGTTGAAGGAGGAGTTTTTAGATCCGATAAATATTTCTCAAAGAGAATTTGCACGTATTATTAAAGTACCTGCCAACAGAGTGAATCAAATAGTAAATGGAAAACGAGCCATTACAGGAGATACAGCTATACGATTCGGATTGGCATTGAATACCTCACCGGAATTCTGGCTTCGTCTTCAAGACCGCTTTGAACTGGAAAAAACGTATGATGAAATTGGTGATTCTCTAAAAAAGGAGATACAACCTATTGTATGAAAATTGTTTTTTAGTTGGTGCAAACAGTATAGATCTCTTTTAGAGAAAAAGCTTCCGGGTTATCTCTTTCACCAATAGATGGCGTGGGGTTGCTTTAAAGAGTTCAAGCCACCCGGTATGTTCCCCTTTAGTGACCCGGATCCGGTAATTTTGATACTTAATCTGCTCCGCATTCATCTTTTCCTTATGCTTTTGAAAGCAGGCGATATACCCATCTATTTGATTTTCGGACGTTGTGATGCTTTCCCGGTCTTCGCTCATATTGACAACCTGCAGAGTATGAGATGCTGTCTTGATCGGGCCGAAATCATGTGCCAGCCGAATCCATAAATCATAGTCCTGAGCCGATTGAAGTGATTCATCATACCCGCCGATTTTTTGCAGATACTCTTTCTTAGTTAAAACCTGATTCCCCACCTGATTGTAAAAAAGAAGATCATGAAGTGTGATAACCGGCTTCTTTTTCCATACAATCTCTTTTTCTCCAAAATCCATTCGGTCATTTGATGTAACAGCTGAATACTTATCATCAAAATCTTCCATTAATAACTCGATGCGTCTGGGCCTCCAAAAATCATCATCATCAAGCCCGGCAATATATTGGCCTTCTGCATGATTGATCGCGATGTTTCGGCTGGCGGATGCCCCCTTTGAGGTGCTATTCCGAATTACTTTCAAATTCTTATGTTGATCAGAAAGGGCTTCCAGCAATTGTGGTGTTTCATCGCCGGAAGCATCATCTACAACAACAATTTCCATATTTTCCCATGTTTGATCCAGAACGGATTGAATGGCGCGTTCCAGAAGTTCTGCACGATTGTGCGTAGGGATAATTGCTGAAACAAGGGATTTGGAATGATTTTCTGAGCTCAATTTTCTTCTGCTTCCATTTCGTTATATTTGTTGCCGGACAAAATACATATGAAAAACCACACATCCATAACGATCGCTATCTGTACCTACAACCGGGCAGATTATCTGAGTGATACTCTCAGATATTTATCGGATCAGACTGCAGATTCAAATCAGTTTGAGATTTTGGTGATTAATAATAACTCGTCAGATCAAACGGCGGAAGTCTGTGCCGATTTTGAGAAAGAGAATTCTCGTCTGAACTTCAGAGCAGTTGAAGAAACCCGCCAGGGCCTCTCGTTTGCCAGAAACAGGGCAATTGATGTGGCAACATTCAATTCGGTACTCTACATTGATGATGATGTGCGTTTAGACAAAGATTTTATAAAAACGACTCTTGGCAAAATTGCAGAAAATCCGGACGTTAAATGCGCTGGAGGCCGAATATATGTCTCTTTTGATGAGGACGAACCCGATTGGATTCCGGCCGAACTGATGCCGATGTTTGGCCTGCATGACCTGGGAGATCGGGAGAAAGTTTATCCCAAAACTAACTTTCCGCGAGGTGGTAATATGTTGATCAAAAAAGAGGTTTTTGATGCAATTGGGCGATTTGATACGGATTTGGGCAGAATCGGGAAAGAGCTTTTGGGAAGCGAAGAGAAGGCTTTTTTTGACCGGGCCAGAGAACACGGTTTTCAGCTTTATTATTGGCCTGAAATGAGTTTGTATCACCGAATCGGGCAAAAAAGATTGACGAAGGAGTATCTGAGAAATCAGTCAATGGGTATTGGTTATAGTGAAAAAGTTCGTTTGCAGCACTCGCCCGGTAAAAAAGCCGTAAAACTGCTAAGTGAACTGGTGAAATTTGCCGCGAGTTTAATACTGAGTTTCGGATACCTTTTGAAAGGAAAAGCGAAAGCAGCCTCATTTATCCTGAAATTCAGGATTTGGGTCTTGAACGGTTTTTTGAAATCTGATCGGGGAGGGGCGTAGAGTTGGGAATTATTGCAAAACAGAGTGTTTGGAATAGTCTGATAATCTATGTGGGAATCGGTCTCGGTTTTGTTTTGACCGTCTTTCTCTATCCTCACATCCTTGATCCCGACCAATATGGACTTACACGGGTTATGGTTTCTGCTGCTTTAATCATGTCTCAATTTGCGCATTTAGGGTTTCAGAATCTGATTCTGCGCTATTTTCCATTTTTTAAGAATGCATCCCCTAAAGAACACGGGTTTCTTTTTTGGGCACTGACTGTTCCGTTTGGTGGTTTTTTACTTTTTACGATTCTCTTCTTCCTGTTTGATGAACTGTTGATCAGTGTTTACTCTGAACGATCACCGCTTTTTGTGGACTATTACCTTTGGCTGCTCCCACTGACACTATTTGTACTCTATTTTGAAGTACTCAATAACTATTTGAGATCACTTCGTGACTCTACCACCGGCTCAATTGTTAATGAAGTGTCACAGCGGTTGTTTGCCATTCTATTTCTGGGCTTCTACTTCTTTGGATGGATCAATTTTGCACAGTTTGTAGCTCTGTTTGTTCTGAGTTATGCATCACAACCACTTATCATCTTGGCGCAGATCATCCGTAAAAAAGAGTTTAGAATTAAACCCAACTTCAGGATTTTGAAGAAAAGCTTGGTGAAAGGGATGGCCAATTATAGTCTCTATTCTCTGCTGGGTGGGTTAACAACGGTTCTTGTCTGGAATGTGGATGTGTTGATGCTTGGTTCTATGGCAGGCCTCGACAGTACCGCTATTTATGCCATAGCATTTTATATCGGCTCAGTAATAGCTGTTCCGCAAAGATCTATTGATAAGATCGCAACTCCGTTGATCTCGGAATTTATCAAGCAGAAGAAGTGGAATGAAGTAGACAGTATTTATAAAAAGACATCGCTGAATCAACTTATTCTCGGGCTAACTATTTTTGGGATTATATGGCTGAACGTGGATTTGCTCTTCTCGTTTTTGCCGGAGTTATATCGGGATGGAAAATGGGTGGTGTTTATTATCGGTATTGGTAAATTGATCGATATCGGGAACGGTTCAAACGGTGTGATTTTACTGAACTCCAAGCACTACAGAGTTAGTTTCTATACAAATATCATTTTAGTTGCGGTGACCATTCTAGCAAACTACCTGTTGATTCCTCAATACGGCATTGAAGGCGCAGCGATTGCTTCTGCCGGAGCAATATTTTTATACAACGGAGTAAAGTATTTGTATGTCCGGGTCAGGATGAACATGACTCCGTTCACGATCAAAACAGTAATTGTATTGTTACTTGGCGCTGCTGCTCTCTACATTTCGGGATGGAGCGAATTTGGTTTTGAGAACCTATGGATATCCGGAACGCTTCAGTCTTTGATATACTTAGCACTTTTTGTGGCACCGCTGCTCTATTTCAAAGTGTCGGCAGACATAAATGAATTGATTTCTAACTTTATAAATAGAAACCAACATGAAAGCACTTCTGATAAATAATCAATCCGACGAACCGGTAATGGAGATGGGGGATTATCCAACTCCTAAACCCGGAGAGCGTGAACTGTTGGTAAAGGTAAAATCCACAGCACTGAATAGAGCTGATCTGCTTCAGAAAAGAGGGAAATATCCGGTTCCTAAGGGTGAATCGTCAATACTAGGATTGGAAATGTCCGGCGTTGTTGAGTCTGTGGGAAAAGGTGTCGGAAAGTTTAAAAAAGGAGATCGTGTGTTTGGTCTGCTTGGTGGTGGAGGATATGCCGAGTATTGTACGATTCATGAAGAGATGGCAATTCAGATGCCCGATTTTCTGTCGTTTGAAGAGGCTGCGGCCATCCCGGAGGTTTTTTTGACAGCCTACCAGGCGTTGATCTGGCTTGGAGAGTTGAAGGATGGGGAGACGGTTTTGATTCATGCAGGCGCGAGCGGAGTGGGTACGGCAGCGATCCAATTGGCTAAAAAATTGAGGAAATCTCAAATAGCGGTTACAGCCGGCAGTAAAGAGAAACTGAATCTTTGCCGGTCGTTGGGCTCTGCACTCCAGATAAATTACAAAGAGGAAGATTTTGTTGAAAAGATTAAACAGCGATTTGGCGAGAGCAGTGTGGATCTGATTGTCGATTTTGTGGGATCGCCCTATTGGGAGAAAAATATCAGCTCTCTGGCGATTGATGGCCGTTTGATTTATCTATCCATGTTGGGTGGGGCTAAGGTTGAAGAGATGAGTCTGGTGCCCATTTTAAGAAAAAGGCTGACTGTCCGCGGTTCAACTCTGCGCAATCGATCGATTGAGTATAAAAAACAACTGACAGATGAATTCTGGAGAAATACCAAGGATTATTTTGAAAATGAGGAACTCGCTCCTGTAATCAGTGCAATTTTTGATTGGAAAGATGTGGAAAAAGCTCACCAAATGATGAATGAGAATCGCAATGCAGGAAAGATTGTACTTACCAATATGTAGCGGGTTAGATAGATTTAACGAAATATCCGTGATTGTTAATCAGATCTATAGGCATAAATGCATAGGTTCTCCTATTCTTTAAGACAGGGATAGATAACATACCTGAATACCCTAAATGGCTCATAATATACTCATATCAACGTTTTTACTACTTGTATTTTCAATCGTGGCTACAGCCCAGCCGTCCGATTTGGAAGTGAACATCAGTATGGATGCTGATTTTTCTCAAGACGATCTTTCTGAAATGTTAAGTGCGGTAATTGAGCAGAACGGTTCATCACAATTCTTTCGGATTTCTGCTGAAAATCAATCCAGCGGAATTATGAGAAATAACTCGGTTACTTTTGTAATACGAAGTGAGAAATTTGGAACGATCCTCACAGCCGAACAAACTTCATCCGGCTTTTTTAGTCTGAATCCCGGCGGACAAATTACTTTTTCAAATCTGAGCATATCAGACATTTCCAACCTGGAGATTAAAGGTGAGCCGGATTTCAATTTGCTGATTTCATCGAACGGAAGAAAACTGATTCAAAACCTGAGAAGAGGGTACCTGATTACGGATGACCGGTATACACTGGATGTCATCTTAGTTCAAAATATTATGGATGAGCGGGAAGAGATTTCTCGTTCGTCCGTTTCTTTTGAAACAACTCTTGATGAACGTGAGCTTGCTATTGAAGCAGACCGCGAGGTGGTGGCTGAGCTGATTGGATTAAATGTATCAAAAGAAGCTCCTGAATTTGCCTGGAGTGGAGATCAGGGTCGGCCCTACCGATTAGTCATTGTAGATCTCGACCGTGCTCAAAATGCAAATAACCTGTTTTCTGAAAGATTTGAAAGTGAACACTCTGAAGATGATATCCGCGATGAGCAGGCAGGAGTAGTCCTGGATGTTGTAGCCAACGAAACGCGCTATCAGATACCGGATCGGTTTGCCGGATTGTTTGAGCCCGGTAAAACTTATGCATGGCAAGTACAAACCACTAAAAAAACAGTTGAGGACAGTTCGGTTCAGTCCTATACCAACCGTCTTGAGTTTACCGCATTCTACCCGATAGAAGGTGAGGTGAGGGAATTGCTCATAAAACTTTTTGGTGAGGAGAAAACAGAACAATTTATCGAAGATGAACTGCTTTTAGATCAGATCGTGATTGATGGGGAAACGTACTCAAAAAGGGATGCACTGTTATACTTAAGAGAAATGGCAGATAAAATGGAATTGAACAAACTAAAGATAGCAAGCTAATTAATGAGGACACAGTGATGAAAAAAACAGTTGGATTATTAATCGTTATCGTACTGGTAGTTGCGGGGGTGTATCTTTTTTCAACCTCTACAGACGAAAGTGAACGTGTTGCACTGGTTGAAACGGATGATGAGGTTGCATATGTAAGAAGGTATGTCCCTTCTGTTACAGTTACCAATGTGTCGTATGCAGACTCACTGGAGGAAGTAGGCAGGGCACTGATTTCCGGAGATACATTGACTACCGGAAATAGCGGATATGCAATGGTTCTGTTTCTGGATGAATCGATCGCAAGAGTGAGTCCATCATCTCAGATGGTGATTCGAAGTGAACTCAACCCTGAAAGAAATCTGAATATACGTACTCATGTCGGAATGCTGTTGGGCGGAATGTTTCTTGATGTAGAGAGCCGTCCGGATCGTGAGTTTGAAATAACCACAACCCGGGCAGTAGCTTCTGTGAAAGGAACCCGCTTTGGTGTAACAGCAGACGATAAAATCTGGGTAGAAGAGGGAGAAGTAGAAGTAACAATACGAGAGACCGGTGAAATAAGATCACTGAGTAATAAGATGTATCTGCAAGTGGAAGCAGATGGCACCGTAGATAGCGGTGAGTTGACCGACCAAGAGCTGGCAGAGCTGGCCGATGAATTCCAAATTCTGGAGAGTGATTTGATCGAACGCGATATGAAGATTCAGTTCAGAAACAGTGCAGGAGATACTGTGGAAGAGCAAATCAAAGTGTTTGAGCAATCGGAATCATCAGACGAATAGACTCTGCCTGATATGATGAAAAGCCCTCTTTTCAATACGTTGGAAAGGGGGTTTTTTGTTTTCGGCAACTTCATAGTTTATCTCAAATCGGGTAGATCTTTTTTGTATTTTTGATCCATGAAACCCAAAAAGATTCGATCAGTAGCGGTTATAGGCGGCGGAGCGGCAGGATTTTTTACAGCTGTAAATGCAGCCCTCATCAATCCCGATTTAAAGATTACCATATTTGAGAAATCGAGGGAGGTACTTTCTAAAGTTCGAATATCGGGTGGTGGAAGGTGTAACGTAACACACAACTGTTTTGACCCTGAACGATTATCGAAGCACTACCCCAGAGGTGAAAAAACATTACGCTGGAGCTTTGAACAGTTTCAGGCCAAAGACACAGTAGACTGGTTTGAAGATCGGGGTGTGAAATTGAAAGCTGAAGATGACGGGCGAATGTTTCCAATTTCGGATAACTCACAATCCATCATCGATTGTTTGTTGAATGAAGCGAAAAAGGGTGGTGTGCGTATCCGAACCAAAACAAAAGTGGAAGCCGTAAACCCGAAGGCAGAAGGGGGCTTTGAGCTATCGATCAGCAAGAGCAGTCCGGAGCATTTTGATGCCGTTGTGGTAGCAACCGGTGGCTATAATCGCGAGAAAGCATATGGATGGTTGAAGAAACTTGGACACTCCATCAACTCCCCGGTTCCCTCGCTTTTTACATTCAACTTTCGTGAGAAAGTATTGACCGATCTGGCCGGAATTTCTGTAGAAAATGCACATGTACAAATTGAGCAGTTACCATTCGAAGAGGCCGGCCCTGTTCTCATAACACACTGGGGTTTGAGCGGACCGGCCGTACTGAAAATTTCTGCCTGGGCTGCCCGGGATCTGCACGACCTGGAGTATCGGTTTGATGTACTGGTCAATTGGGTTTATCCGGACAAAGAGCACGCGGTACGTGAAAAATTGATCAAATTGCGCGAATCCAACGCCCGGAAAACCGTATCGAAACAGGATCACTTTCCATTTCCAAACAGATTGTGGGATCGGTTTCTGGAACTGTCCGGTATCAAAACGGATAAACGCTGGGCAGATCTTTCGAATAAAGAGATTCATGATTTGACTCAGACTCTGTTTCGTAGTCGCTATAATATTCAGGGTAAAACAACCTATAAAGAGGAGTTTGTGACCTGCGGTGGCGTCCCCTTAAACGAAGTAAACCCTGATACGCTGGAGAGTAAAAAAATTCCGGGCCTCTTTTTTGTCGGGGAGGTACTGGATATTGACGGAGTAACCGGTGGCTTTAATTTTCAGGCGGCATGGACAAACGGCTGGCTGGCAGCCAATGCGTTGGGGGAGTCTTGAGATTTGAGAAAGTATGCATTCCTGAATGTTTACAGCTAGTTAGTTCACTGTTTAATTGATTTGGTTGAGACGCTGTCAGTACCAGCTATCGCTGAACGCTGACAGGTCACTCAAATCTCATATCTCAAATCTATAAATATTTACTTGCCAGGTTGGCCAGTGTGGACCGTTCGCCTTTCTCCAGATTAATGTGGGCATAGATCTCATTATTATGAATTCGATCCACCAGGTAGGATAGTCCGTTGCTTTGTGTATCCAGGTAGGGCGTATCGATCTGGAAAATGTCTCCGGTAAAAATAATCTTCGTGTTTTCGCCGGCGCGTGTAATGATGGTTTTAATTTCGTGTGGGGTCAGATTTTGAGCCTCATCAATTATGAAAATAACGTTATTCAGGCTTCGTCCGCGGATATACGCCAACGGTTCAATGGAAAGCTTTTCGGTTTGAACCAGCTCATCGATCTTTTTGTAGGGGGCGCTGTTCTCTTTGTACTGATTTTTAATGATGCTCAGATTGTCCCAAAGAGGCTGCATATAAGGATCAATTTTAGATTTTACATCTCCGGGCAGGTATCCGATATCGCGGTTACTCAGCGGAACAATGGGTCGGGCGAGGTAGATCTGCCGATATTTACTGCGCTGTTCCAGTGCACCCGCTAATGCGAGAAGGGTTTTTCCGGTACCGGCCGCTCCGGTGATGGTAACCAGTTGTATTTCCGGATCCATAATGGCGTGAAGTGCAAAGGTCTGTTCGGCGTTTCTGGGTGAAACTCCATAAGCGCTCATCGGTTTGATGAGCTCAACACACTTACTGTTTGCGTTATAGTGTCCCAGCGCCGAGCTGGAGTGATTTTTTAAAATATAGTAGTGATTGCTGATTGGCTGGCTTTTCTCCAGTTTTCCGTGGTTAATATGCCCCTTTTTATACAAATCGTTGATGGGGGAATTATCATCAAACTGGAGTTCAGTTTTACCCTTGTAAAGATGATCGATATCCTTAATCCGGATGGTTTCATAATCCTCAGCATCCAGTCTTAGAGCCCGGGCTTTCAACCTCAGGTTGATATCCTTTGAAACCAGAACCACTTTCTTGTCAGTTTGCTCCTCTCTGAGCCGAAGCGCTGCATTCAGAATTCGATGATCATTCTTTACAGAACCGAATACTTTAGAGGCATCTTCAGTGCTTCCTTCATCGCTTACCACACGTATGTTGCCATGAGTTTTCCCATTCAGGGGAATCCACTTTTCGATCATGTTGGCATCTGAAATCTTATCCAGGTATCGGATAAACTCCCGGGCATGAAGATTGGTGACGGAATTTCCTTTTTTGAATGAATCAAGCTCTTCAAGAACCGTAATCGGAATAGCTATGTCGTGCTTTTCAAAATTTTTAACGGCGTCTGAATCGTAGAGGAGGACAGAAGTGTCGAGTACAAAAATCTTTTTCGCTTTCTTTGTGCGTGGCATGGCAAAGCGGGTCAGGTTGATGGGAATTTTCTGTAAGATGTTACTTAAACTATACCTAAACGCACAGATAGAGTCAACAATCCGAAAAAACTTAATAATGAATTAATGGTTGCTGTAAGTTATACGCTTATGCGGTGAACATTTTCATTTACCCGAAAATTGGTAAAGTGCGATGCTCAAGGCGATTGCGGCATTTAAACTTTCAACGTTATTACTGTTTCCGGGAATTTTAACAGCTCGCCGGTTTTGCAAAAGTTTAGGATTTACACCATTTCCTTCATTACCGATAACCAGAATATCTCGTCCCGTTTTATCAGCAGATTTCAGTGAAATAGCATTTTCACTTCCGTCCAGAATAGAAATATTCCAGCCGCTCTCTTCAAGTTGCAGAAGTTCTGAATGTAAGTCAGCTTTACGATACGATATAGCTCCGGTGGCTCCGGCTGTGCTTCGTACAACTTTTGGGTGAAACGGGTCAACAGTGCCGTGTCCTATCAACAGGCCGGACGCTTCAAACCACGAAGAGGTCCGGATCATGGTTCCCAAATTGCCGGGATCCTGAATAGCATCAAATGCTACAATTAAACCTTCTTTTTTTGATAATTTCTCCATATCAGATTCAGCAGGTGTATTACAAACTGCAATGACACCCTGCGGAGTTTCTGTGTCCGATACCGATTCAAAATCACTTTGCCCCAACTCATAAACCGGGATATCTTTTATGGAAAGCGCACCGATGACTTCGGAATTTCTTTCAACCAAGATCTCTGTGACGATCACTTTTTTCTGCTGAATAATCTGGTCTACACAGCGTAATCCTTCGGCCAGAAACTGATTTTCCTGTTTTCGATATTTTCCCTGAAGCAGTTTACGCCATTTTTTTAGCTGATTGTTCGAGGGCTCTTTGAACTCCATAAAATTTATCTATCTCGTTTGTATGAATTGGGTTTCGCTGTTCAAGGCTATATATTCCAAGAAACTAATAATTAAGAAAGTGACATCATATGAAAGATTTTTTGAGCTCGCTCGGATTAAAAGAAGAAAACACCGGTACATCAACCGGACGTAACTTTATTGAGAATAAGTCTGCCAAAGCCATAACCAGCCATACCCCGTCAGATGGGTCTGAAATTGCTAAGGTTTATGAAACCACAAAAGAGGATTACGAACAGGTAATCAAGTCTTCTCAGGAGGCGTTTAAAACCTGGCAAATGATGCCTGCTCCGCAGCGCGGTGAAATTGTGCGACAGATTGGACTGAAACTCCGTAAGTATAAAGAACCTCTTGGAAAACTTGTTTCTTTCGAGATGGGGAAAATTTACCAGGAAGGTCTGGGCGAAGTGCAGGAGATGATCGACATTTGTGACTTTGCTGTAGGACAATCCCGAATGCTTTACGGTAAGACGATGCATTCGGAGCGCCCTCAGCACAGGATGTATGAGCAGTGGCATCCGCTGGGTCCGGTTGGCGTTATTTCAGCATTTAACTTCCCGGTTGCAGTGTATAGCTGGAACGCAATGATTGCCGCTATTTGTGGAAATACAGTAATCTGGAAAGGATCGGAAAAAACACCACTTTGCGGTGTGGCTGTCCAGAATATTATTGCTGAAGTGTTGGAAGAAAATGATCTTCCTGAGGGAATTTTCAGTCTGATTACCGGTGCCCGTGAAGCCGGTGAGTGGATGACAACCGATAAACGAATTCCTTTGATATCTGCCACAGGATCAATACCGATGGGTAAACAGGTTGGTCAGACCGTTGCAGCCCGATTGGGTAAAACAATTCTCGAGCTTGGCGGAAATAATGCCATTATCATCAGTAAGGAGGCCGATCTTGAAATGGCTATCCGGGCTATTGTTTTTGGTGCGGTTGGTACTGCAGGACAGCGGTGTACAAGTACCCGGCGACTGATTATCCACGAAGATGTATATGATCAACTTAAAGAGCGACTTGTGAATATTTACAAGAGTATTAAAATCGGTGATCCTTTAGATTCGGATACGCTTGTAGGACCGCTGATCGATCAAGACGCTGTGGATATGATGCAAAACGCCCTTAAGAAAGTTGAAGAAGAGGGCGGTAATGTTGTCTGTGGCGGTGATGTTCTGGAGAATATGGAAGGCCACTACGTTAAGCCGGCCATTTGTGAAGTGGAAAATCACTACGAGATTGTTCAGCACGAAACATTTGCACCAATCCTCTACCTGATCAAATACAGTGAGCTGGACGAAGCTCTTGAACTCCACAATGGAGTTGTTCAGGGGCTCAGCTCTTCCATGTTTACTCTGAACATGCGCGAAATGGAGCGTTTTCTGAGTCATCGCGGATCAGACTGCGGAATTGCAAATATCAATATTGGTACAAGCGGTGCCGAAATTGGTGGTGCATTCGGTGGCGAGAAAGAGACAGGTGGCGGACGAGAATCCGGATCGGATGCCTGGAAAGCGTATATGCGACGTCAAACCAATACCATCAACTGGGGTGATGAACTGCCGCTTGCGCAGGGAATTGAGTTTGACGTGTAATTTTTGATTTCATCATATCGGATTAACTGCGGGTATAGGTTTCTGAGACCTTATTTAAATAAGTACTCGCAGTTGCTCCGTTGATGAAGTTTTATCAGGTAATTTCACCATTAATTGTTGTGTTGGCTGTTTAGTGATGACAGTTACAGATTAACTAAAACAACATTTATCGGGTACTAAGCCAATCATGGATAGGAAAAGGTGGAAACACACCGAAGCTGAATTCGATGCATTCATCGATCTTAGTGACAGTGAGAAGCAGAAGCGGTTAGAAACTCTAAGGGAAGAGAATCCGCAGCTCTACAAGGATTTGAAACAACTTCTGGAATCTGCTGATGACTCTCAAAACTTCCTTGAAGAGGGGCGGGATCAATATCTCAACAATCTGTTCAAGGATCTGGCAGATGATTCAGCTCCGGAAACAGAAGAAAACTTCGTGCCCCGAAATGTTGGCAGCTACAAGTTGTTGAAACCGATTGGCAGAGGCGGTATGGGTAATGTTTACCTGGCCGAGCGGGCTGATGGCTCATTTGAGCGGAAAGTAGCTATTAAGTTAGTTCGAACTGAACTCAACAACAGTGAGGTCAAAAGAAGGTTCAACCGAGAGAAACAGATCCAGGCGTCGCTTGATCACCCTTCGATTGCACGACTCTATGATGCAAGTACCGATGAATTTGGAGTCCCATTCCTGGTGATGGAATATGTGGATGGCAAACCTATCACCTCGTACTCAGAAGAAAATCAGTTATCGGTCAGGCAAAGGATTGAGTTATTTATCTCAGTTTGTCATGCCGTACAGTATGCTCATCAGAACCTGATTATACACAGGGACCTGAAACCATCAAATATCCTGGTTAATCCGGATGGTGAATGTAAGCTTCTGGATTTTGGCATTGCAAAACTGCTCGATCAAGATGGGGAGCTGCCTGAATTAACGCAATCCGGGCATCAATATTTCTCCATGAAATATGCCGCACCTGAGCAGATCCAAAATCGACCGGTTAACACACTGACCGATGTTTACTCTTTGGGAGTACTACTTTATAAACTGTTAACCGGATCGCTGCCCTATTCAATTACGGAGCAGACCACTTATGGGGACTTTGAGCGAAAAATTTGTGAAGATCCGGTACCGAAACCGAGTTCTATAGTTCGGGAGTCGAAAGATCAGTTCAGGCAGCTTCAGGGTGATATGGATAATATTATTTTGAAGGCACTTGAAAAATCGCCCGAGCGCCGATACCCTTCAGCCGAGACGTTGGCTGACGATCTGAAACGCTACCTTGATAACCTGCCGGTATCAGCTCGACCTGCAGGGATCATCTACAGATCGCGTAAATTTGTACAGCGTAATAAAATGGTCTCATCTTTTGCAGCTGTACTTCTGTTTACCATAATCTCGGGCTTATACTACCATACCACCGAAATAAGTAAAGAACGCGACCGGGCAGAGCTCCAACGCGATCTTGCCGAGCTTGAAACTGCTAAAACAGCAAAGGTCAGTGAGTTTGTGGTGGGACTTTTTGAACAGTCCGACCCTTATTCAAGCAGCGATAATGAACTTACCGTAGGCAACCTTCTGGCTCAGGGACGGGAGAGGATTGAAACACTGGATGAAGCACCTTTGGTTCAGGCCGAGATGAATATGGTTTTAGCCCGGGTTCACCGTTCACTTGCCGAGCATGAAACTGCTCATCAACTTTCGAATCGAGCCCTGGCAATTCTGAATGAACAGGCATCCCCTGATTCAGTCAGCCTTGCCAATGCCTGGACAATGCAAGCCTACACCCTGTCTTCGCTTGGTCGGTATGGTGATGCAGAAAAGGCTCACCGCAAGGCCTTGGAACTGACCAATCCCGAGAATAAACCGGCAGTTGCAGAGCGTTTGAATAACCTGGGACTGGCAGCATTTTCACTGGGAAGGATGAGTGAGTCGCAGCGACTGCTGGAGGAGGCACTTGATCTGCGAAGAGCAGAACTACCCGAAAGTGCTGAGCTGGCCTCCTCACTTAATAACCTGGCTTTGGTACTGGCTGCTCAAGACCGGCGCGAGGAGGCAGAACCCCTCTATCGGGATGCCCTGGAATTGCGACGTTCTGTTCTTGGTGAAGAACATCCCTCTACCACATATTCAATGACCAATCTGGCAACATTGCTGGAACAAATGAATCGGCTTGAAGAAGCAGAAGCCGGTTACCGGGAAGCGTTACGTCTGCGTCGCATTATTTTCGATGATGATCACCCTGCAGTTGCCAGTGTACTCTACCAGATTGGCTGGCTGCAGTCTCGCCGCGGACAGCTTCCACAAGCCCGTCTTCATCTTGAAGAAGCTCTGGATATCCGCAGCCGGGTTCTCGGCCCTGATCATCCCTCCACAGCGGTGATACTGAATGCTGTTGCAGTTGTAGCACGAGACATGGGAGAGACGGAACAGGCCGAAGAGTGGTTGAGGCAGGCCTTGTCTATCTACCGTTCGGTTTTTGGTGAGTCTCACCACGATATCGCTTTGGTTATAGCCAATTTGGGTCAAACCATGCAGGTTAAAGGAAACTCTGAGGAAGCTGAACGCTTGCTGTTACAGGCATTGGAAATGAATCGTAGAGAACTTGGCAATGAGCATCGGCATGTTGCTGATAACCTTCGCAATTTAGCCGAGTTAGAGCTTGAAGAGGGCAATGCGGATCGGGCTGCCGAGTATGCGACTTCTGCTAAAGAAGTTCTGGATGCGCTAGATCTGGAAGAGGATCATCCGGACCGGCAATTGTTGGAAGATTTGGTACAGCAAATTCGGGAAGTTTGATTGATAAACGGTTAATATTTTTCTCCAACATGAATAGATCGGTCATGATTTGTGTTGGGAAATCCGAAACTTGCTGTCAGTACCTTGTAAAACCGGAATCCCTTTACCCAAATAACAGATTATGATTAAAAAACTTACTTCCGCCCGTCTAGATGAATTTGTAAACCCGGATGTTGCCATATTGATTCTGCGAATCGGTGCAGCCGCGCTGATTATGACACATGGGATTCCAAAACTACTTAGAGTTCTGGAGGGTGATTTTGGCTTTGGTGATCCCATTGGAATTGGTCCAACCGCATCATTGATACTTGTAACATTTGCTGAGGCAATCTGTGCGGCACTTGTTCTGTTGGGTCTTTTTACACGTGGAGCTTTAATTCCTTTGATAATCAATATGACAGTAGTGGTTTTTATTGCTCATGGAGATGATCCATTCAGTGATAAAGAGTTGGGGCTGTTTTTTCTCATCAGTTTTGTCGTTCTTTTTTTGACAGGCCCGGGGAAATATTCTCTTGATAAAAAGTTATTTGGTAAGTAGTAGCTCTTATTCGTGACCTGTTAAGGTGGTAAGTCGCCGGAGATTTTTTAAAAATGAATGTTATTCATCCCATGATTTCTAAAAAATTCGATAAGAAAGAAGGCGAAGAAATCTTGCTCAGAAGCAATCAACACCCGTCCATTTTTTATGGCGGCTTGGTGTTTTTGATCTATAATATCGCCGTGACTTTTTCAGGGGAGATGAATATAGCCGGAGTGATTTTTATTGTGGTCGGATTAATTTGGGCATTCGTGGGATTTTTGAAATGGACGTATAAAGAGTATGTCCTTACGAATAAGCGATTGGCCATTATTTCCGGGTATTTTTATCTGCAAACAGAGGAGTATCCGTTAAATAAAGTAGATAACGTTAGTTTGTATCAAAATTGGTTAGATAAACTTTGGGATAAAGGAATCGTTACACTTTTTGGAATTAGTATCCAAACAAGGAGAATCAAGGGACTTAAAAGCGCAGAAAGATTTAAGGATGCCATTCACAGCCAGCTTTCTGTTGATTCTGAACCTTATTTTTCGTCTTGAAATTTGAAGACATCTAAATCAGAAAGACGATACCTCAGGAGTCGCTCTTATCCACCACAGTGATTGGCAAAACAGGAGGCTCCGATGGAGCCGTAAAATTATGGCAATTCCACAATCTACAAACAGGTAACTCCTTCGGAGTTTGCTTGATCTCAATACAGTGATGCAGCTGGGGAAAAAGATATTCATCATGTAATTAAACACCATGATTTACAATCGATATCAAAAACTGATTCCGTAGGAGCGACCTTATTTAAAATCAAACAAATACTCGTTTCTGTAATCCACACCAAATTTGTTCAAAAAACTAAGATATTCATCTTTGAAACTTCTTTTTTTATGATGCTGCTCTTGTTGATTGATGTAATTGATGACGGTATTTATTTGTGATTGTGAGAACGAGAACACCCCATACCCTTCTTGCCATTTGAATCTTCCCGTTACCCATCTTCTCCTGTTAATAAATTGATTGCTTGCCACTTTAATCTCCTTAACCAATGTTGGTAAAGGTATTGTTGGTTTGTATCCGATAAAGAGATGAGCATGATTAGGCATACAGTTGATAGCCAACATTTTTGATCCACGATTTGATATCAAACCTGTAAAGTATTTATGAAGCTCTTCTTTATGTTTTTGTGGGATTAGGTACTGTCTAAATTGAACAGCAAATATGATATGATATGTAAATATATTTGTGAATATGTATTAGGCATCGCGAAGTAATTATAGTTTTTACTTATATGATGCCGTATTTACCTGTGCCTTACAGATAAATTTAATATCACTAATGATTCAAAATGAATATTCTGTTTTTAGCAACTTGAAAAATATTGAAAGTATTACTCCTTTTGGACGCTCTTTTTCATCACAATAAATTGCAATAGAGGAGGCTCCGATGGAGCCGTTAAATTTAAGGCAATTCCACGATCTACAAACAGGTAACTCCTTCGGAGTTTATTTTTTGCTGAATGTAGAGTTCAACTTAGTCTTTTGAAATAGCTATACTTGAATTAGAAAAATTCTTTGAAAGGATTTTTAAACCTGATTCCGTAGGAATCGCCTGTTTATAGCAACTGTAAACAATATAAATAGATTCGCTCCGTAGGAGCGACCTAATGGACTTTTTGGCATGGAATATTAAGGCTTAGAGGTATGCCACAAGGCTTTAGACAAGCTCATCAAATATTCTGAAACTTTCCGGGCCGTACTGAAACAACAGATCGTATAGACAGCACCAAGGTTCAAAACCGTCGAAATGCTGCCGGTACTCAGGATGTGAAAAATTCAAATCACTTCGCTGTTTGCCTTGCCGCTGATAATGACGGGCGTCATGTTCCTGGTAATAGATTTCTGCATTCATCCGCTTTGCCAATTTATCCGGATCGGATGAATACTCTTTCATACCACTGGAGAATTTTATTTTGGCCGGGATTTCAAGCTCCAGAAATTGAAAAAGCCGTTTCCTCAGGAAAAGTGAGTAGTCGAGTAAATACTCGAAATTGTGTCCCGTCTCAATATCGGCCCGTACTTCGGGCTCATAAAAATCGTAATAAACACTATTGCTGTAGTTAAACTTGAGCGCCCTCAGCAACGGGTTAATCCAGTCTCTGCTGTGATCAATTCGAGCCTCGTTGATCGGCTTTTTTTTATCGGTTGTTAAAACAGGTACAGAAATGTAATCTGTCCCCTCCGGTGTGCGAATGAGTGCACGGTGGGTTCGGCCTTTTCGTGACCACTGTTCGCTGTCCTGATAGACAATGGTATCAACTGCCAGCATAGTGGCCAGGTCATGAAGGTCCGGGATCAGGGTGGGCTGGAGAATGGCCAGTTTCATAGCTTAATTGGCTGAACTGTATTCTTTATCAAAGCTTGTTTCAATATGCTCAATTCGTCCGGCGATCTGTTCCCACTTCTCCATTTTCTCCGCTGATTCTGTTTTAATCGATTCGTACTCAATGGAAACCTCTTTTACATGATCTTCATCATCATAAAAATTGGGATCAGCCATCGATTTTTCAATTTCTGCTTTTCTCAACTCAATCTCTTCGATAGAATTTTCAAGCTCTTCGAGCCGTTTTTTCAGAGGTTTTATCTTTTTGGAAAGAGCATTTCGTTTCTCAGCCTCATAACGACGCTGTTCTTTTCGGCTCATCCCTTCGGTGGGATCTGTTGAAGTTTGATTTTTCTTTTTTGTCTGTGATTTTGCCGATTCATCTTCTGCAGCCCTCTCTTCAGATTTTTTTTCCAGATAGTAACTCACATCCCCCAGCCAGGTTTTGATATATCCGGGCTGAACTTCGAGCGTTTTATTTACAATCGGGTCCAGGAAATCCCTGTCGTGAGACACAATCATCAAGGTGCCTTCGAACTGCTGCAGTGCCTGCTGCAGAATATTTTTCGACTGCATGTCGAGGTGGTTGGTAGGCTCATCAAAAATAAGGAAATTACCGCTGTTCAGCAGCATCTTGGCGAGAGCCACACGGCTTTTCTCACCGCCAGAAAGCACGCCTACTTTTTTAAAAACATCGTCGCCCTCAAAAAGGAAACAGCCAAGAATAGTTCGAAGTTTGGTTTCAGGTTCTCCTGAACCGGCAAGATGCATTTCGTCCAACGCATTATTTTTCGGGTTCAGCTCTTCAGCCTGATGCTGTGCAAAATAGCCAACGGTTACATTATACCCGACTTCTCGCTTTCCTGAGGTTATAGGCTCTAAACCGGCAAGTATCCGAATCAACGTCGATTTACCGGCACCGTTTGGTCCCACTACCGCAATTTTATCACCCCGTTCAATTTCGTAATCAATACCGTCGAATACCGTATTCTCTCCATATTTTTTCACCAGGTTCTCCAGTTTCAGCACAACCTGACCTGACCGCTGAGGTGATGGGAAACGGAACGTGATTTCGGATTGCTCCTGATCCAGCTCGATTTCTTCCATTTTCTCGAGCTGCTTGATTCTGCTCTGAACCTGCTTTGCCTTGGTTGCCTTATACCGAAAGCGATCGATAAATTCCTGCGTCTGTTTGATCTCCTTCTGCTGATTTTCATACTGCTTCTTCAGGAGCTCCTGCTCTTCGGCATATTTCTTTTCGTAAAAGCTGAAATTGCCGGCATAGTCATCCAGATTGCCCCGCCGGAGAGCAAGTGTTCGTGTTGTTACTGAATCGAGGAAAGCCCTGTCGTGAGAAACAATGATTACTGCTCCGTCATAGTTCTTCAAAAAGGATTCTATCCATTGGAGCGACTCAATATCGAGGTGGTTTGTCGGCTCATCCAGTAACAGATAGGTAGGCTTTTTAAGCAGAAGCTTAGCCAGTGCAATTCTCATCAGCCATCCCCCGCTAAACTCAGTGGTAGACCGGGTAAAGTCTGATTCATTAAATCCAAGCCCCATTAAAACTCGCTCAATCTCTGCGCCTAATGTGTAGGAGCCGGAATGTTCCATCTGATACTGCACCTGGCCAAATTCTTCCACTGCTTTTTTGTGGTCGGGGCTATCGGGCTCAAGTGTATCGAGTTTCTGCTGAAGTTCAGTTTGCCGATATCTCAGTTCCAGAATTTCTGTAAATGCGCGTTCAACCTCCTCAAATATGGTCAGGTCGGGATCCGGTTCCACACCATCCTGAGGCAGATAACCTACTGTGGCAGCATTGCTCATGTTGACGGATCCAGAATCAGCTTCCTGTTCTCCCGCTATGATCTTTAAAAGCGTAGACTTGCCGGCACCATTGGGGCCTACCAAACCTATTCGCTCACCGGGATTGATGGTTGTAGAAACACCGTCAAAAAGTGGTCGTTCGC
This sequence comes from Rhodohalobacter barkolensis, assembly GCF_002834295.1. Taxonomy (NCBI): domain Bacteria; kingdom Pseudomonadati; phylum Balneolota; class Balneolia; order Balneolales; family Balneolaceae; genus Rhodohalobacter; species Rhodohalobacter barkolensis. The sequence goes on from NZ_PISP01000002.1 coordinate 491,959, forward strand.
CAAAGTGAAGTGTGATACCGTCAAGTTGAAGCATAGAAAATCTTTGAGATCAAAAACTTAAAAAAGTGAATGCAGGAAAGACTAAATCCAATTTGAACCGGTTTAGGATGTTAGAACTTTCAAAGTTATTTTAAGCCTGAAAAATACCAATCATTCTGATCTGATTTAAATTATTCTCGTATGAAGATTTTGATACAAATTATTACAGCGCTTTTGATTCTGTTTTTGGTTTCAGCTTGTAATAACGGCGAACTTCAACAACCGATTTATGAATACGCAACATCCAGTCCGGCTGATACCGGTGCACGTTATCCATACCTGCAAAAGGATGCTCAGGGGAAAATCTACATGAGCTGGATATTAGGTATTGAAGAGGAGATGCATGCCTTGCAATATTCAACATATGATAATGAACGCTGGACACGGCCCCAAAGTGTAAAAGTGGGAGCAGACTTTTTTATAAACTGGGCAGATTTCCCTTCTGTGGTTGGTTTTGATGGCGATGTAACGGCAGCTCACTGGCTGAAGAAAGTAGAGGGTGGGCCCTATGCCTATAATGTACAAGTGGCGTTTCCTGAAGAGGAAGGGCTCCGGTGGAGAGATGCAATTACTCCGCACCTGGATGATACAGCTACAGAACATGGTTTTGTGACCATAAAGCCTATTTCGGATGATAGAGTGCTGGCAATATGGCTGGATGGCAGAGACACGGAAGGCCGGGCTAATGATGAATATGAAGATATGAGTAAGTCGATGACACTTCGCTCTGCAGAAATTACGAGGGATGGAGAAATTACCCGGAGTCGGGAAATTGATGATGCAGTGTGTGACTGCTGTCAGACAGATTTGGTGCAGACTGAGAACGGATTTTTAGCGGTTTACAGAAACAGAACCGACGATGAAATCCGTGATATCTATATTTCAAGGTACGATCTGGAAGACGGAGTGTGGAGTGAGCCGATGGCCGTCTACGATGATGGCTGGCAAATTGGAGCTTGTCCTGTAAACGGGCCTAAAGCGGTTGCAGATGGTGACCGTGTGGCGGTGGCTTGGTTTACTATGGAGGATAATGAGTCCCGCACAATGCTGATTCGATCGAGTAATGGAGGACAGACCTTTACCGACCCGATTGAAATTGCAGGTGATCGATCTATGGGACGAGTAGACCTTGAAATGATCGGTGACGGTACTATTTATGTAAGCTGGATGCGTCATCGTGGAGAGGTTGGCGATGTAATGCTGACAGAAGTAACCCCGAATGGCGAACCGAAAGATTCAGTGCTCGTAGGAGTTACATCACCATCACGGAGCAGTGGTTTCCCTCAAATGATAACAACAGATGACGGTCTTCTCTTTGCCTGGACTCAAACTCAACCTGTGTACCGGGTGAGAACAGCCATTGTACCTTTCGAGTCGATGCAGGAAGCTCAATTGTAATAGATTGTATCTCATCTTGCCTTGAATCTCAGAACCTTTATTTTTAAAAGTGAAACAAAAATTAAACTGAATAATATGCTCAATAACTTTACAAAATTAATTGCAGTTACAGTTACTTCAGCTTTACTCATGGGCTGTGCTTCTCTTTCTGCACAAACAGATCGGGATGATTATAGAGAACAGGCTATTGAAATTCTGGAAAGTGTTCCGCTTTTTGATGGCCATAATGATGCTCCTCTTCAATATCGGAACCGTGCGGGTTACAAGTTTAGTGAACTCGACTTCTACGATACGACTCACCTTGAACGGTCTATGCACACTGATATTGAACGCCTGAGAGAAGGACGAGTTGGCGCTCAGTGGTGGTCGGTATATGTTTCAGCCAATCTCCCTGAACCGGAAGCTGTAAAACAAACGATGGAGCAGGTCGAATTTGTACATCGGATGGCTCAGCAATATCCTGACGTATTTGAAATTGCCCATACCGCTGATGATGTGGAACGAATCTTTGCTGAAGGTAAAATCGCTTCCCTGATGGGAATGGAAGGAGGTCACTCCATTAATAATTCTCTTGGAGTGCTTCGAATGTTTCATGAGCTGGGTGTACGATATATGACTCTGACCCACGGCCGAACACTCGATTGGGCAGATGCTGCCGGTGATGAGCCGAAGCATGACGGACTGAGTGCTTTTGGCGAAGAGGTTGTTCGGGAAATGAACAGACTGGGTATGGCCGTTGACCTTTCACACGTCACACCTGCAACTATGAAAGATGCCATCCGCGTATCTGAAGCACCTGTTATGTTTTCTCATTCCAACGCACGAGCGATTTCAAACCATCCGAGAAATGTACCCGATGATGTTTTACAGCTATTGCCTCAGAAAGATGGTTTGGTGATGGTAACGTTTGTGGAGTCATTTACATCCGAGGAGTTACGTCAATGGTATGCCGAAAGAAGCGGGTACATGGCGAAATTGGAATCACTTTATCCCGGTCAACCCGATATCATCGAGGAAAAGATGGATGAATGGACAGACGAGAATGAGATGCCAAAATCTACTCTGGAGCAGGTAGCAGATCATATTGATCATATTCGCGACCAGGTTGGTGTAGATCACATTGGAATAGGTGGAGATTACGACGGTATATCTTCACTTCCAACCGGACTGGATGATGTTTCAACTTATCCGAATCTGTTTGCAGAACTGCTCAAAAGAGGATACAGTGAAGAAGATCTGCGTAAAATTGCAGGTGAAAATATGCTTCGTGTGATGCGCGGAGTTGAGGAAACAGCTGAAAGATTACAAAATGTAAGAGGTCCATCAGAAGCTCTGATTACCGATTTTGATTGATTCTAATCTTTCATCCAATGTTTTATTTATAGAGAAGGCGAGCTTAAAGAGCTCGCCTTTTTATATTAAGCTGGTTGTATAATTGTCGGTGGCACTTGAGCAGGAAAAATCAAAGATCACTCAAAATATCCCGTATCCACTCCCATGAACTGTCGCGTGCGGTTTTGTTTGCCCTTTCGGCATCAGGGGCATCGCCTGTTCTCATATATCCGTGTCCGGCGCCCTCATAGATGTTATAGATATACGTTTTATCATGCTTCTCCATCAGTTCAGAGGTTTCCGGTATGGTAGAATTGATGCGCTGATCGTCACCGCCGTAAAATCCATAAACAGGGCTGGAAATGTTCCGGATACGATCTTCATCGGTTGTAGCACTTCCGTAAAAGACGAGAGCTGCAGATAATCCATCAGCATTTGTGGCATACCGAAAACTTTGCGATCCTCCCCAGCAAAATCCCGCCACAACAACTTCACCGGTAGCAGCTGGTAAATCGGTAACATAATTTTGAACAGCCATCAGATCCTGGGTAATCCGTTGCGGTTCGAGCTGGTAGAGAGCGTCCCGGGCGGCATCACTTGACTCAAAATCCCGTGTTCGCTGGTAATTCTCATCAAACTGAGATAGCAGATCCGGTGCAATTGCAATATATCCTTCGGCCGCAAGCTGATCGGCAAAACTTCGTACCCAATCGGTTAGTCCTCGATTTTCGTGAATTACTATAACGGCCATTGCATTTTCTGAAACTTCGGGATAGACCACAAAACTGTGAATGGTACGGTCGCCATCTTTCACCTCCACCCACTCCTGATGGCGGGGAGAGTCTTCAAGCTGCTGCAGGGCGAAATCCTGAGCAGATACGGTTTGACTGACGAATAGGAGGGACAGTGTGAGTATCAAATATTTCATGTACTTGTAATTGGTTGTAGAGTATATGTTTAAAGCCACAAACCGGTGATATCGTTCAGATATACCTGCCGGCCATGAATGAGCGGCCTGTCTTCCAAAGCTTCAGCGCAGGCAGGCTCGTATATAGAGCCCATAAGGGGCTCAAGTTTTGATTGATAGTGAGCGTCGAATCGATGTTAGGTGAAAGGGAAAGTTTCAATTTAGAATGCAGAATCACTCTGCGAAAATCTGCGAGGTAATCTGCGAAACTCAGCGAGAACGTTTCCGACCATGAATGACCGGCTTGTATGTAGAGCCTATTCCGAGCTCATTTTGACCTGTGATTTTGAACATCAAATCATGATCAAGTAAGTCAATTTAACGATTCCTGCACGACTGTTTAGGATGAAGTCTTTTCGCGGACCGAAGAGATCTTCGTTATCGCCGGTGATGTGATAATTTGTATTAAATACGAGAAAAAGGTCACTTCCGGGTCTGTGAATCCAGTTGATTCGTAGATTTGACTGTAGATTTCTGGAGAAGTTGTCGTATTGAATCAGGGCTTTGGCAAACAGCTTTCTGCTGATGGCACCGAGTAACGATGACCGGATGGTTGTGGCTTCAAAATCTCCATTTTCAAACGGGAGCCTTATGATGGTGTGATTCACTCCGCCCTCAATATGAAAGTGCTTTGACTGGCGAAATCCGAAATCGACACCAAAATCGGTACGGTTACCGTCATAAAACTGACCGGTGGAAAAATCGAACGATCCGAATACATTTCGTGCTTCATCCGTTCTTCCCTTTGCAGATAGCGTATGGAATGTATAGTCGCCGGCGGGAATGATTGCATCGGGACGAAGTGTGAAGTTGTTGATCAGTCTTTCAAAAAGTCGTTCATATTCTACTTCAAAAGATTGGCGGTTCCCCAACTCGGATCGAATGGATGCCGAAAATTCCGTGGTTTGCAGTGTACCGTCCTGTCCTTCAAAGTAGTCGTACGAAGTTCTGAAGTAGAGTTTTCGAATGGAACTAAAATCTACATTGGGTTTATAACCGGCGTTTGCAGAGTATTGACGAAAATCCAGGCGACGAACAAAACCCAACTCCGGACGGAAGTTTTGACCCACAGAGGTAAATGATGAGCCTCCTTCAAAGATATCGTTTTCAAGCTGGATTGAAATATTCCCTGCCGCATCATTCAGCAGACTGTTGTCATCCCAAACGTTGGTATACCAGGCATCAAACTGACTGGAACTCCAAAAGCGGTATCGGGTGTCGAACCCAAGAACACGGTTGTAACCATCGGGCTGCTCTACATTCGTGAATATCGTACCCACGGTTGCGCGAGGAAAAACATTAGCCTGAAATCGGGCCACCGAATTGTTGGTAGAATTCACTCCAAACAGATCTCCCATGCCGTCACCGGTTTCAATATTCATCAAACCGATGGAGTAGCGTCCGGTCTGTCCTGTTACCCGTGCTCCGGTCAGAATCTGATCGGTTAGACCGATATTCCGCGAAAAGAAGGTTTGTGTGGAGCGGGTATTCCCGTGCTCAAAAAGTCCGGCGCGCTCCAGAAAGAATTCACGTTTTTCAGGAAAAAAAAGATTGAAACGGGTCAGATTTAGCTGAACATTATCTGCTTCAACTTGAGCAAAATCGGTGTTAACGGTAAGGTCTAATGTCATGTTGGAGGAGATGCTGTATTTCAGGTCTCCGCCAAAATCGTAATTGTAGTCAATATCGGTCGTCTCGTTTTGCAGATCGGGTCGAACCTCCTGCGCACCGGAAATCAGGTATGGTTTAATCTCAATATTTTTTCCACGATTAATTCCTTTCAAGCCTTTCAGCCGACCATATTGTGAGGCTGCGGCCAGAACACCGAAACTCCCTCCATACTCCATTCCGATAGCCGGCCAGAGAACGCGCTCGTTCTTTCGGTTGATCATCCGGGAGACCATCAGGCCAAACTCCAGCTCTTCACCCTCTGGGAATCGGAGTTGACGAAACGGGATGGCTACTTCCAGCGTCCATCCTTCATCATCAATAACGGTTTCACTTCGGAATACGGCATCCCATGAAAAACTGTCGTAGTTGAGTACTTCATCCGTGACGAGAGCATCATCCTGTGTTCCCAAAGCGTTCATTTCAAAAAGGTAGGCGTTCCGTCCGTCAAGATAGGTATCGATACCAATGTAGGCATGGTCGTCTCGATTATTGCGCCCACCGCGCTCCAGGTTTTTGGCACGGATCAGTTCCGGATTGTCATCATAAAATCGAAAGGCGAAGTAGAGGTTATCGCGATCGTAGGCGATTCGAACTTCGGTGTCCTCAGTTGCCGGTGCACCATCCTCCGGCCAAACCTGTGTTAAATTTGTGATGGGCTGAATGTCCTGCCAGGTCGGGTCATCCAGATTTCCGTCAATAAATGGTGGGGTTTCCGTAAAAACGGCATGTACTTCAAAATCTGTGGGGGCAGGGACCGGCTGCGTGGTTTGGGCAGACACCGGGTTCAGATGAAATTGAAGAGTAACGGCTATAAGAGCAGTGATCGTAAAAAACTTCATTCAGTTGGCTTGATTTATTTTTCAGAGAACAGCTGAATATAGGGAAATGATCAAAAAGGGGTGTGTTAAATGTTGTGATCGCTGTTTCAATCAAACTGCAAAAAAAGAAAGTTTCTAATTTCAATAGAAACTGAATTTACTCACCCATTACCGGTATTAATCCAGGTGGAATCAGGCACTGAATATCGAACTCAAATGGCACAATTTTTAACAAATTGCATACAGTGTTGTGTACGAATTATCGCGATACTAATTTATGACTATGAGTAATCCTCAGAAATCGGATTCGAATTTTATTACCTTCCGAACGTATTCAAATAATTCTAAAGTTCTATTTATGAAACGATCGATACTTCTCTTTTTTATAACATTTTTGGTTCATTCTGTTGGTTTTTCTCAAACTACCACACAATATGAAATCTCTTTTGATAATGCTGTTCATCACGAAGCAGAGATTTCAATTCACTTTCAGAATTTGGAGGAGAAGGAACTTGAAGTTCGAATGAGCCGAACATCACCGGGTCGATACGCACTTCATGAGTTTGCTAAAAATGTGTACGCTGTAAAAGCGTTCGACGGCGATGGGAATGAACTCAAGATTACCCGACCAAATCCGCACCAGTGGAATGTAAGCGGTCATAATGGAACCGTTCGATTTGAATATACACTCTTTGCAAACCGCGGTGATGGGACTTACTCACAGATTGATGAATCCCATGCTCACCTGAACATACCGGCAACTTTTGCTTGGGCAAGAAATTATGAACATCGGCCGATTGAGGTGACGTTTAATGTTCGGGATGATCTGAACTGGAAGGTGGCAACACAGCTGAGGCATCTGGAAGAAAATCGATACTATGCACCCGATCTGGACTACTTTTTAGACAGCCCGGTTGAGATTGCCGACTTTTTTCTTCGAGATGAAAATGTGGACGGGCAAACGATTCGAATGGCTCTCCACACCCACGCCACTGAGGCAGAGGTGGATTCCTATTTTGAAAAGGTGATGGCAATTGTACATAAACAGCGAGATGTTTTCGGTGAACTGCCGGATTTCGACTATGGTGAATACACATTTTTAAATTGCTACTCGCCCAATGCCAGCGGAGACGGGATGGAACACCGCAACTCAACCGTGGTGTCGGGCACAAAACCGATCGATCAGCCATTGGAAGATTACCGAATCAGTACGATCTCTCACGAGTTTTTTCACATTTGGAATGTAGAGCGGATTCGCCCGGCATCACTTGAACCGTTCGATTTTGAAGAGGCTAATATGAGTGGGGAGCTCTGGTTTGCCGAAGGGTTTACCAGTTACTATACAGGCCTGATACTTGCAAGAGCAGGAATTATCACGGAAGAACAGTATGTAGAAGTACTTTCGGGTGGAATCAATTTTGTGGCAAACTCTACAGGAAGAAACTACTTCAATCCTATTGAAATGAGCTATCAGGCGCCTTTTGTTGATGCGGCCCGATCGGTGGACCCAACCAACCGAGAGAATACCTTTATTTCGTACTACACCTACGGGAGCGTTTTGGGATTAGCCCTTGACCTGTCACTTCGTGATCTGGATGGAGATTTGAATCTGGACGATTTCATGAAGCAAATGTGGGAAAATTACGGCAGGGATGAAATTCCATATACAATCCGGGATATCAGAGCGGAATTGTCAGCGTATGCCGGTAAAGAATTTTCCGATGATTTTTTTGACAACTACATCTACAATAGCAAGTTGCCGGATTATCAGCGGCTTTTTGATTCGATTGGTTTAACGTTCGAAGAAGCTAATCCCGGCAGGGCTGTTCTGGGTACGTCGATTTCGATAAACAATGGGATTGGCAGATTGCAGACCAATGCCATTGTTGGATCACCCATATACGAAGCGGGGATTAACAGGAATGATGAGATTTTGGAAATCGGAGGGGCTCTGCTCTCTGAGGTCGAAAGTGTTGATGAAATTTTATCAGACTATCAACCGGGAGATACCATCTCAATTCGAACGGTTCGGACGGGAGAAGAGAGGATTGTGGACGTTGAACTGGTTGCCGATCCATCCATCAGAACATCCGTAAATAGAGAAGCTGAATCCCGTCTGGCAGAAAAAAGAAGCCGTTGGCTAAAAAGTATGTGATAATGCTCTCCAATCGGATGGACTAAGCGTTTAGATAATTTGAGGCTCTCGTGAATTGAGAGCCTCAATAATCTTAATTAGCTGGAGAAAATCTGATTCGGTTTATTTGTCAGCTTGATCCTGGTCTGCGTAGCGGAAAAGCGACGCCGCCACAACAAAGAGTGTGATAAAGAATCCGTTAACGACAAGAATTTCATATACAGAACTTCCCTGTGCATCCCCCATACCTGTGAGCAGTGCGGCGACAGCGATCAACGCTTGAACACCGGCCATTGCAAACAAAGTGATCATCAAGCCTTTGGGCTTGAATTGCGAAATGAAACCCCCGCCAATCCCGGTAAAAATCACCAGGAAGTAGAGCAGGTTGATATCATTGTTTTCAGATCCAATAATTCCCACTGCCATATTGACCCAGATGAGAAATAGTCCGGTAAAAAGCGCAAAGCCGATCGCAAGCCGGTATGCAATTTCACCTGACTTTCTTGTGATAAGGGTGTAGGTCAGTCCGGTTCCGAAGAGAAGGGTTCCGGCTATGACAAAATCAGAGAGTGTCCAAACGACTTCGTTTGAAAACTGCATGGCAATCAACGGAATCAATAAGATGAGGCCGGTTGCAACGGCAGGGTAAGCTATAGAGTGGATTAAGTTTCGTTCTTTGTTCATTTGTATTACCTGTGTAGCGATTTAATTCTGGATCTTGTTATTAAATACCATCCGGTTCCTGCTACGATCATCAATAGTGGAATGGCTCCCGGTTCATACTCCACAACGACCATGTATGTGAGCAGCGCAATGCCCAGCATGATGATTACTATCGAGAAGATTTTTTGCAGTTTAAGTTTTTGAGTTCGTTCTGATGTCATGACTCTTTCTGTGATTTTATGATGGCTTCCAACGCCTGCAGGTGGTTATCAAATGCCTCTTTCCCATTGGGAGTCATGGAGTATTTAGTGTTTGGTTTATTATCGATAAAGGATTTTTCCACACTGATAAACTCCTCTTTTTCCAGTTTCTTAAGGTGTGTGGCTAAATTGCCATCTGTTACATCCAGAAACTCTTTCAGTGCAGTGAAGTCGAGCGACTCGTTCACTGCAAGGACAGACATGATTCCCAACCTGATCCTGCTCTCAAACGCTTTATGTAAATCATCGAAGGATATATTCACGCTGAATCACCGCTCATATCTGAAGTGCATATAAATTCCGTAAATAATATGAACGGCACCGAAACCTGCCGCCCATAAAAGCAGGCCGTATTCAATGAACCATGTACTTAAAAGTCCAAGAGTAATCTGTACTATGCCCATGATTTTTACTTCGGAGATTGTGAAGTGACCGGCATTAACCAGAGCGAGTCCGTAAAATATTAACATGAGTGGCGCAGCCAATCCGGTCAATCCGTGTGCAAGCAGGACCAGAATCAAAACTCCACCGGACACAAGCGGAATTGCCATACTGATTAAAAGGCGTTTTGAAGTGGCATTCCAAACTTTTTCATCTTTGCTTCGGGCTTTTCGCCAGGAGAGATAGATCGCCGTAATTAAGGCTAAGCCCAATACGCCAATGGCCAACAGAATAACATTAGTCAGATTTGATGAAGTGTAGTTGAGTTCATCGGGGTTAAAGCCAAACAGAATGTAGGCAGCAAAGGCTCCGCCCAATGCATAGATGCCGGCTAAAATTCCGGCCCATCCTGATAGAGAAGCAAATTTAGAAGATCGCTCCATCATAGAGCGTATTTCGGCAATATCTTGAATGTAGTCCCGCTGTTCTTTCATAAAAAGTACTTTTTATTTCAAAGTAAACGGAAATTATTCAATCTGCAATAGTGCTGAAAATAAATTTTTCCAATGTAATACGATTCAGATGTGGGCTAAATTCCTGGAGAGTCAATTCATTCAATGGGCTTTGATGTGAAGCTTAATATTTCTTCCCGGTCATCTTCTACAGTGCTATATGTTTAATGTTTAATCTCTTGTTTTAATAGCATGAATTCGGTTAATTAGTGAAATGTCTGCAGCCACTCTCCCTTTATAACCGATATCACTCTTACCGTGCTATTTTCGCCATTAAACATAAACGTAAAATGGAATAGCCATGAGAGGTTCACTTTTTCTCATCATCATTGCGATAGTATTCGCTTCGACCATCCATTCATGTACCGGACGAGCCTCAGATATCGTAGAAGTTGAAAACCCGGAATCGGAGATTCGCGAGCTTTGGAATCAGTTTAGCCAAAGCTGGGAATCAGAAGATGCTACAGCATGCGCATCGATTTATCATGCTGACGGACTGAATATTCCGGATGAATTTCGGGTCAACTCAGGAGTAACTGAAATTGAGGAGTTTTATAGCTCCCTGTTTGTAGAAAATCAGCCCATAGCGTACAGGCACAGAATGGAGTCTCTTCATTTCGACGGCGATATGGCAGTTGAATATGCTGCGTTCCGTGTGGAATGGATTTCGAATGAGGGAGAAGATTGGACGTATGATGCCCGCGCACTGATACATTGGAAAAAAGTTGAGAATGTTGGCTGGAGAATAAAATCCATGCTTTTCAACAATCCACCTGTAGATGAGTAACCGTTAAAAATTCATCATATGAAATGGAAAGAGTTTTTATCGTTGGTGGATTTTGGAATTTCACTGATGCCGTCACTGGTTTCTATCATTGGAACGCTGCCCTATTTCGAACGGCCATGGATTCCGGTCATTATTGGGTTGACAGTTCTTTTCGGATTGATCGCGCTTTTTATGCACAGCAATCTGAGTAAAAAGGAGAAAGCATTGGCTGAGATACTGGCAACCGGATATTTCATTAACTTTCTGGAACCGCTGGCTCGAAATATCAGCAAACGGACGGAAGTGCACTTCAGGGGTGAGGCTCAAAACGCGCGCAAAATTTTTGGTCTGGAACAGATTGAGATCACAGTGTATTTGCCCATGAACTCGGAAAGCCTGGTTCAGATTTCTGAAGTTCTGAACAATCAAAAAGCTTATCAAAATATTGATATCATCAATGCAAAGGATGGAACACCGTTCTGGGTCAGGGCTGCCGTGAACGGAAATAAACTGAAGATTGCAGATTTTCCCCGTACTCTCTTTTCACTTCCGCGGTTTGTTAAAATTAATCTCGGCCATTCTAAACCGAAAAAAATCAAACAGTACTATGAAAGTTTTGTAGAGGAGTTGCAGGATTTGCTGGAAGATAATCGTCAGGATTATATACTGCGAAAGGTGAAGCTGGAACGGATATGATAGTCCTTGAGAATATTAAACCGGGTTGCCTCTTCTAAGTTTATGAAAAATCATGCCTATCAAAACAGAATGGAGCGCGAAAGTATACCCTGCAAAAATTGCGATAAATAACTAAAGCGGTCATAAGTTATGATTCTATTCAGGTTTTACTAATCCAATGATTAAAAACTTTCTTTCAGAAAAAAAACTTAAATGATTGGGGCTTAGAAAGATGTGTTTAATACGATTTATAACTCATAAATCAGCGCTTTTGTTTTCATAATGTATTCATAAATGAAATGTACGTTCATGTAAAGACAAGTTGTTAGAGAAGTAGGGAGGATGTTTAAAATTGGTAAATAAAATTATGCACTCAGTTGTAGTAAAAAAAAGATAGAAGCAGCATGGAAGCATTAGAATTAGCTCGTTGGCAGTTCGGTATTACCACTGTATACCACTTTATTTTTGTACCGTTAACTTTGGGTCTTTCGGTACTTGTAGCAATCATACAAACCTTTTGGTACCGTACAGGTGATGAAAGGTATAAGCATCTCACGAAGTATTTTGGAAAACTATTTGTAATTGTCTTTACACTTGGAATCGTTACCGGAATAGTTCAGGAATTTCAGTTTGGTATGAACTGGAGTGAATATTCCCGTTTTGTGGGAGACATATTTGGAATACCGTTAGCCATCGAAGCGTTGATGGCATTTTTTATGGAATCGACCTTTTTGGGGCTTTGGCTTTTTGGCTGGAATCGACTCAGTAAAGGTGTCCATTTGTTGTCTATATGGTTAGTGGCTATTGCTTCAAATTTATCTGCTATCTGGATTCTAATGGCCAATTCGTGGATGCAGGTTCCTGTTGGCTATGAGATTGTTGGAGGCAGAGCAGAACTTTCGGATTTCGTAGCTATTCTGCTAAATGAACGACTCTTGGTACAAATGCCACACACAATCATTGCAGGATTTGTGACAGGCGGACTTTTTGTTCTGGGTATAAGTGCGTGGATGATGTATCGCGGAAATCAGGTACAGACATTTAAAAAATCGGCTCAGATCGCACTGGTTTTCACAGCAGTAGCATCATTATTAACGGCCACTACCGGTCACAGTCAGGCGCAGGATACAGTGCAGAGCCAGCCAATGAAAATGGCGGCTATGGAAGGTTTGTGGGAAACTGAGCAACCAGCCAGCTTTTCACTTTTTGCGCTGATTGACCAAGAAAATCGAACTTCGATGAGAGAGGTACGCCTACCCTATATGCTGAGTGTACTGGCTCACAACAATGCCACTTCAGAAGTAAAAGGGCTGAATGAACTTCAAGCTGAAATGGAAGAGAAGCATGGCGAGGGGAATTATATTCCGCCGGTCAAGACTGTCTATTGGGGTTTTCGGGTGATGGTAGGTTTAGGCATGCTTTTTATATTCACCTCATTCTTCGGTTTGTATTTGTGGTGGAAAGGAAGACTGGAAACCACTGCCTGGTATCATAAAGCGGTCATTGGAGTTCTATTTCTTCCATATATAGCGAATTCGGCGGGCTGGCTCGTTACCGAGATGGGTCGACAGCCCTGGGTAGTTTATGGTTTGCTACTTACATCAGATGGTGTTTCTCCTACCGTGGCAGACAGCTCTATCTGGATTAGTATGTCGGCATTTACCCTGGTATATGGCCTGCTTGCTGCAGTAGCATTCTATCTGATTGTAAAATATGCGAAGCCGGGAATTCCAAAAGGGAAGGAAGAATCAGGCGACTCTGATGGTAAAGAGTCTGAACATTCCGATGCATTTGCTTACTAATTTTTCTCATTAACTATCGGGTATTATGGATTTTCAACTTATCTGGTTCATACTAATCGCAGTCCTTTTTATTGGCTACTTCTTTCTGGAAGGCTTTGACTTTGGTGTGGGAATACTCATGCCTTTTATCAGCCGTGATGATACGGATCGGCGGGTTTGTATCAACACAATTGGTCCGTTCTGGGACGCAAACGAAGTATGGCTTATCACAGCGGGCGGTGCCATGTTCGCCGCTTTCCCTCACTGGTACGCAACTCTCTTCAGTGGGTTTTATCTGCCTTTACTGCTCATACTTCTGGCATTAATCTTACGGGCTGTTGGATTTGAATTTCGATCAAAGGTCAATAAAATTTTCTGGAAGCGAAGCGCAGATCACTTCATCTTTTGGGGAAGCCTGATACCGGCATTTATCTGGGGTGTGGCTCTTACAAATATCGTAATGGGATTGCCTATTGGTGAAGACATGAACTTTACCGGCGGATTGTTCGGGCTCTTATCACCCTATGCCATTCTCGGCGGAGTCGCTTCAACAACTGTTTTTACACTTCATGGAGCACTTTTTATAACTTTGAGAACAGAGGGACCTCTTATGGAGCGGGCGGCTAAAGTGGCTAGAATAATGTGGATTCCGGCAGGGATACTGCTAATGATTTTTGCACTTCTCGGTTACCGTTACACTGTTCTTTTTGATGGATTAGGCCTGGTTCCGGGAACCATACCGGCACTTACCATTATTTCATTCATTGCCGGGTATTTTTTACTTAAAAAGGAGCGATTTAGCTGGTCTTTTGCGGCCACCGGCGCAACAATCGTAATGGGCACCATTGTTGCATTTGAGGGCCTGTTTCCCGTACTGATGCCGTCGACATTAAATCCGGACTGGTCACTTACAATTTATAACGCTTCTTCAAGTGAATTAACCCTTACAATCATGAGCGTTGTAGCCATCATATTTTTGCCTTTGGTGCTTGGCTATCAAATTTACAGTTATTATGTGTTCAGAAAGAGAGTGACCCGCGATTCCATTCCAACGCATTAATAGATGAGGTCCATTCATCCCCATAAAGTTGAACAGGCGCAAAAGCGTTTGTTCCGTGAGGCTCTTTCACTGAGGGGCTTTATAGCCGGTTTACTGTTTGCTGCCGTAATAACTGCGGTTGTTATTCTGGCTCAGATGTACAGCCTCAGCGTAATCATTGATGCCGCTTTCTTGCAAGAATGGAATGCGTCACATTACGGACACTATGTTATCATTCTGATGGGGGCTGTTGCTGTTCGGGCCGTTATGGCATGGACAGACAAATGGTTGGGCATGAAGATGTCGATACACCAAAAGGCCCGGTACAGAAAAAAGCTGCTTAAAAAGATCCATGAAATTGGCCCCGTACGCTTAAAGGGAGAAAAAACAGGTGAGCTGATAGGGCTTCAGCTTAATGGAATCGAAAAACTGGATGATTTCTATAGCCTCTATATTCCGGCCGCAATTCGAATGGGAACAATTCCGCTCATCATATTTGGCGTCGTAATGTGGTTAGACTGGCCGTCCGGACTGGTTTTTATGATCACCGGTCCCTTAATCCCCATTTTCATGTACCTGATTGGAACCAAAGCAGGGGATAAAATCAGAGAGCAGTGGGGAACCTTTCGCCGAATGAATGCACACTTTCTGGATACTATTCAGGGAATGGATACTCTCAAACTTTTTGGCAGGGAAAAAAGCGCCGGAAGAAGTATCAATAATGTGAGCAGAATGTTTCGGGTTACCACCATGAGAGTTTTAAAAATTGCATTTCTTTCAGGAATGATTCTTGAGTTGGCGGCTTCGGTTAGTACGGCCGTTGTAGCTGTAGAGATCGGCGTAAGACTTATCGAAGGGATGGTCGGTTTTCAGATAGGATTATTTGTTCTGTTGCTTGCACCGGAATTTTATCTGCCATTTCGAACATTTGGGAGCGCCCATCATGCAGGTATGGAAGGTGCTGAGGCCGGAGCAAGACTATTTGAACTATTCGATCATTCAGATACAGATTTTCGAGACAGAGAAAATAACCTGGAAATGGTGCCTGATCACCCCTCACTGATTCAGATAAAAAATCTGAATTTCCGTTATCCCGGTTCTGAAAATCATGTTTTAAACGGGGTGAACCTGACTCTTAAGGCAAATGAAGTTCACACTTTGGCAGGCGCCAGCGGGGAAGGTAAAACAACGCTGATGAATATATTAAGTACACTGATTCCTTATGAGGATGGGGAAATCATCGTGAACGGTAGTTCCCTCGCTAAGCTGGATGCCAAACGCTGGAAAAATCAGATCTCTTACCTCTCTCAATTTTCACACTTTTTTCCGGGCAGTATTGAAGACAATATCCGATTGGGAAGCCGGAATGCAACAGAAGATCAGATATTGGAAGCGTCCCGGCTTGCGCAGGCACACTCCTTTATTTCTGAACTCCCCAACGGATACCAAACGGTTCTGGGTGAAGACGGACTAAATTTGAGTGGCGGTGAACGGCAGCGAATTGCTCTTGCACGTACATTCTTAAAAAAATCACCCATTTATTTTCTGGATGAACCCGGGAGTTCTCTGAATAAGGAGCTGGAAGTGGCCTTGATGCGCTCTATCAAAACACTGGCTAAGAACAGTATTGTTTTCATTTTGAGCCATCAGCAGCAGACCATGATGGCTTCGGATCGTATCTCAATACTTAAGGAAGGAGTAATAACGGAAAGTGGACCGGCAAGTGAAGTAATCGCTGCAAGGGATACTGAAGTAAATGTTGAGGGGGTATTTGGATGAATGATCTGAAAGAGATCCTGATCGAGTTTACCCGATTTAAAGGCAGAGTTTCTTTGTCTCTCTTTTTAGGTATTATGACCGTTACTACCGGAGTTGGGTTGATTGCGGCCTCCGGTTACTTGATTAGCTGGGCAGCACTTCGTCCGCCTATTTTAGACTTAATTCTCGTTCTTGTTGCCGTGAGGTTTTTCGGCATTTCAAGAGCAGCCTTCAGATACGCTGAACGCCTATTTTCGCACGATCTGACGTTCAGAATACTTAAAAATTTGCGGGTTCATTTCTACCAAAAGGTTGAGCCGTTGCTGCCTGCGAAAGCCATTCGCTTCAAATCAGCAGATTTGCTAACCCGATTTTCAGATGATGTTGATCAACTTCAGGAATTTTATCTGAAAACAGTTTCACCAACACTGATAGCTCTCTTTTTTATAACAGTAACTGCCATCGTTCTGAGCATTTACTCCGTAACGTTAAGTGTTATTGTATTTATTCTGATGATAGTAAATGCAGCTTTCATGCCATTTCTGGTGAGGTATAAGGCAGGTCAGTCTGCGCGTGAGTTATCTGTGAGCAGTGCAAGGTTAGGCCAGTACATGAGTGATCATATTCGCGGATCTGCCGACCTGATGTTTTCAGGCCAGTATTCCGATTGGATGAAGAGAGGAGAAGAAGTAATAGATGAATTGTCAGAAGTCCAAAAGACACGGGCAAGGGCTTTCAGTATGGAGTCGGGTCTGTTTACACTTATCAGCCACGCCAGTATTCCGGTTTCATTTCTCATACTTTTGCCGCTCGTGGTGGACGGGACAATTAGCGGGCTTGTAATGACCGCTATTATCCTTGGATTGTTTTCGGTTTTTGAATCGCTTGAACCGATGGGGAATGCGTTACAGCATTTTTATGAATCGAAAGAAGCGGCGAGCCGTCTCAATGAAGTCACAAGAGAAGAGGAGCAGGACAGTGATGAATTAAAGATTGCCGAATTTAGCCCGAAGCACTATTCGATACATTTTGATAATGTATTTTTTGGCTACAACTCATCCCCGGTTTTGAATGGCTTTTCTCTGGAAGTTCAACAGGGAGAGCATGTGATTCTGAAAGGAGCTTCAGGATGTGGCAAGAGTACAGCTGCTCATCTTTTAGTAAAGTGGTTTGAACCCTGGCGTGGTAAAATTATGATAGGTGATCAAAATATCGGAGATTTTAGCGGAAAAGAGGTTCGCAAATTGATATCGGTT
Organism: Rhodohalobacter barkolensis; assembly: GCF_002834295.1. Classification (NCBI taxonomy): domain Bacteria; kingdom Pseudomonadati; phylum Balneolota; class Balneolia; order Balneolales; family Balneolaceae; genus Rhodohalobacter; species Rhodohalobacter barkolensis. The sequence goes on from NZ_PISP01000002.1 coordinate 509,409, forward strand.
GTCAGTCAGAATACACGCCTGTTTAACACCTCTCTGCGAAATAATTTAAAAATTGCCCGGCCTGATGCAACGGATGAAGCTCTTGCCATGGCGTTGGAAAAGGTTGGTTTTAGCGAAGCTCTTCGAAGGTTACCTGAAGGTTTAAGCACTCAGGTAGGTGAATTGGGGCTGCGGTTGAGCGGGGGTGAACGTCAGCGGGTGTCTCTGGCAAGAGCCCTTCTCAAAGATGCCCCCATTTGGATTTTGGATGAACCTCTCTCCAGTCTGGACAGGAAAATGGCTGAAGAGATTATGCTCACCTTAAATGAATTGATTAAAGAGAAGACCGTTTTACATATCACTCATCAAAATAGCAGGTTCTTTACTGCTGATAAAGTATATCATATGGTTGATGGAGCCATAAAATTAGAAGCCATTGAACCTATCTAACAATACTGTTTCATACATAATAGTATATAAAAAAAGATAGGGATGTGATCCCTATCTTTTTATTCAATGATAAACCTCATACAAAAGTTAGTTAAGGTCTTTTCTGCAAAAATACCAGTCAACACATTCATATCCTTCATCGATGCGTTTTTCCGCTTCTTCAGCAGTTGCCGGTGGAGGTACGATTACTTTATCACCTGGCTCCCATCCTTCCGGTGTGGCTATTTTATGCTCATCAGAAGTTTGCAGAGATTTAACGAGTCGCAGCACTTCTTTTACAGAACGGCCGTTTGTCATCGGGTAATAGAGCATGGCTCTGAGTATCCCCTTATCATCTATAATAAATGTAGTACGAACCGCAGATGTATCACTTGCTCCGGGTTGAATCATGCCGTATGCATTCGCTACTTTCATCGATAAATCTTCGATAATCGGGAAAGGAATTTCTACCCCAAACTTCTCTTTGATATTTCGAACCCAAGCTAAGTGTGAATGAGTACTATCGATGGATAGCCCTAAAAGTTCTGTGTTGAGCTCATTGAAATTATCGGCATTTTCAGCAAATCCAATAAATTCAGTAGTGCAAACGGGAGTAAAATCTGCCGGATGCGAAAACAGAACTAACCATTTTCCTTCGTAGTCTTTAAGTGACTTAATTCCCTGTGTTGTTTTTGCTTCAAAATCCGGGGCCTTTTCATTTAGCCTCGGCATTGCTATAGGTTGTTGATCGTTCATGATTGTATGAGTTTAATTAATGTATGTACTTACTTGTTAATACATGTACATAATAATTAACTAAACGTCAGTTTGCCAATAGAATTTCCCTATATGAGGCATTTAAACCGATGATTCCAAGTTTTAGATTGGTGAGAAATAGGATAAAAAATTTTCTATGGTTAACTCAGTCTATCAAAATATATTTGACCTATGGTTAGTTTAGGAGCTTAAATCAGAATTTTTCAAACCCTCTCCTTATGACGATGTACCAAACTATCACGCAGCTCTTTCAATTTTTTAGTTAATCCAACCTTATAGGCATGCGGATTGTCGAATCGCTTAAACTCTTTGGGCAGTTTTTCAAGCTGTTGCCGGCTAAATTCAGCAATCTCATCGGTGGCCCTGGGTATTGAAATTCGCTTCCCATTTTCAACAACTTTCTCCAATAGGGGCTCTTTTGTAAACTCCGTCAATATACGTGACTGTTTAGGGTCAGATGGATGAACCATTATATCAAAATCATCTTCATCGGCCAGGGCTACAACTTCTCCTCCGTAAAAAGAGCCATCTTCATTGAAAAGCCGGTAGACCTGTTTTTTGCCGGGCAGGTTAATTTTACTTACCGTTTCAGAAAGCTTAAGACGAGGTTCTTCATTCGCATAGGAGAGTTTGTAAACGCCGTCAAGGGCAGAATCGGGCCGGCCGGTAACCAAACTTGTTCCCACTCCGAACAGGTCGATGGGTGCATTCTGGTTGAGTAAACTCTTGATAACTTCCTCATCAATCTGGTTGGATGCCGCAATTTTCACATAGTCTAACCCGGCTTCATCCAGCATTCTGCGCGACTCTTTGGCCAGCCAGGCCAGATCGCCGCTGTCGAGTCGGATTCCTTTGAGTTTTTCACCTCGCTCTTCCATCTCTTTGCCCACTTTGATCGCATTGGGTACACCGCTTTTCAATGTGTCGTAGGTATCGACAAGAAGTACACAGTCATGAGCCCGTACTTCTGCAAAGTCCCGAAATGAATCGATCTCTTCATCGTAGCGCTGAACAAAAGAGTGCGCCATGGTCCCCGATATGGGAATGTTGTAATCGCGACCACTGCGGACATTACTCGTAGAATTAAAACCGCCGATGACTGCTGCACGACTGGCTGCATACCCGCCGGTTCCCGGTGCACGCCTCAGTCCAAAATCCACCAATTTTCGATCTCCGGCAGCAAGCCTCATTCTGCTGGCTTTGGTAGCAATTAAAGACTGATAGTTGAGTGTATTGAGTGTTAACGTCTCGAGCAGTTGTGCTTCAATGATCGGTGCTTCCACGCTGAGTACCGGCCGATTAGGAAAGATCAGATCACCCTCTTTGGCTGAATAAATATTTCCCGAGAATTTAAAATCCTCCAAATAATCGAGAAACTCTTGGTCCATTCCTTCTTTTTCCAGCAGCTCTAAATCCTTTTGATCGAAACGAAGATTTTCAATGGCTTTCAGGAGATCTTCCAAACCCGCAAATATGGTGTACCCTCCTTCAAAGGGAAGTTTTCGGAAAAAGTAGTCAAATATGGCTGTCTCATTTTTCATCCCTTTGTGGAAATAGACCTGAGACATTGTTATTTGATATTGATCGGTGTAGGTCGCTGTGTAATCAAACATAAGCTGCTAATCATTTAGTGATAGATAATAAACAGGCGAAAATATTTATCTGAGATAATTTCTTTTCATTGCCAGTACTTTCTTCAACAGATCAGTTGAAACATCGAGCTCGTAATGATCTGAAAGATGTTGACGCATCTCTTCATTTTTGGCAGAGAGCATGTTATCGTCATTTAGAAATTCTAAAAGATCCTCTGTTGCCGCCCACTGGTAGATAAGCCACCTCCAGTCATCAAGGTAGTCTCCTACAAAATCGGCTTTCATCGAAGTGTTGCTTTTTTCGTGCAATACAGCTGTTCTAATTTCTCCTGCATCTAATGATTTAACATGGTCCACCGCTGCGATCAGGGTTTTTCCGGAATCGTTGACATCATCCACTATAAGAACGTTTTTACCCTTCAGATCAATATCGACCGGATCAGAAATATCGACCTCCTTGTGTTCTTTGGCACCGGTATAGTGTTTTATTTGAACAGCAGTGAGGGTTTTAATATTCAGAAAGTCGCATACCAACCTTGCAGGTGGAAAGCCGCCTCTGGCAATACCAATCACAACGTCAAAATTAAGAGAGGATTCGGTTATTTGATCAGAAATCTTGTAAGCCATTTCATAAACTTCGGAGAGCCCGACAATTCTTGCAGTAAAATCTTTATCCATTTTCTCTTTCGATTTCGTAAGCCAACAGGTTTAGTTTCTAATTCAAGGTACATGAAGAACTCTACTGTTCAAACATGTTTACTTTTGTCCTCATTCAATAAAAGGAAGACACACATCACTTTAAGATTCTTAACTAACATGTATGGAGCTTTTGGAAGACTTTGAAGAATTGGAGATCCTTCACTCTGTTCTGGATGACAACACTGGTTGGTTTCGAAAAGCCTTGATATCGGTGGTTGCTTATCTGAGGATCTTTAGCTAATTAAATGGCACAACAGCTCCATTTATAATCAAATTCAGGATAAATGAAAAAGATGTTACTATTGGCCGTTTTCCTATGTTCGGCCGCGGTGGTTTACGCTCAGGATATTCACTTAGATGTACAAAAGAAGGTATTAGATAACGGAGTAACTGTTCTGGTTTGGGAACGCGAATCGGCCGGGCGAATTGGTACCCGAATTTTTTACAAAGTGGACGTCGCTTCAGAGCGTCCCGGAACGGTAGGTTTGACTCACATGCTTGAGCATCACCTGTTCAAAGGTTCAGACCAGGTTGGTACTGAAAGTTGGGAACAAGAAAAAGAGATGGCTCATAGGGTTGAAAAACTGGAGCGGCAGATTACAGATGAAAAAAATCGAAATGCACCTTGTTATATTCAGCGGTCGGTATTTGCCGAGTTGGAAAATGACTGTCGCACTGAACGCCTGGATTCGCTGCAGACTGAGCTTGATCACGCAACCGAATTTCAAAACAACCTGGCACACACCACTTGGTACGATTGGGCGGTACAGTCGGCCGGAGGTACAAACTCTACTGCATCCACGGGCCGCGACTGGATGAAGTTCGATATTGATCTGCCTGCGAACAAACTGGAACTGTTTATGTGGACCGAACGCAGCCGTGTTGAGCATCCGGTATTTCGTCATTTTGAGCCTGAAAAGGAGGTTGTTGTCGATCAGATTCGCCGATATGATAATCAACCGGACGGTAAATTCTCCAGGGTGATGCGTTCACTTACTTACGATGCACATCCGTATGGCTGGGCACACTGGTTTAGTGATTTGACACAGGCTACGCGTGAGGATCACTGGGAGATTTTCTACAAATATTTCATTCCTCAAAATACTGTAATTGTGGTTGTTGGTGAAGTAGAGGCTGAAAAAGTTTTTGCGCTGGCAGATCAGTACTGGGGAAGTTGGGAAACAGGTAGACCTTCTCCGCGTTTAAGAACCGTGGAGCCGGAGCCGGTTGGGCAAAAAAGATTGCTTGTAGAAGCAGCCGCAGGTCCTTCTGTTGCGATGAATGTTCCAATGCCTGCTGTGGGTCACCCTGATGCACACGTATTTGATATTCTGGCAGAATTGCTTGGCGGCTCAGATGGATTTCTTGCACGTGAGCTCGTAAAGAGTCAAAATATTGCGACTAATTCAGGAGCTTCAGGCTGGACATCAAAATATCCGTCTCATTTTGAAATTCGGGTGGACGGTCGCAGCAACGACGATCTCGAAATAATTGAACAAGGTATCAACCGGGTATTAGATCAGATGGCAAGAGATAGTGTGAGCAGGAGTGATATTACCGCCGCACGCAGTCGTTTGGTGATGGATATGGCAGGCAGTTTACAGGCAATAGGCAGAAGTGCGGTTACCATCGGTTCCATGGAATCGATTTACGGCTGGGAGCATCTTAACCGGCTGCCTGAACTGTGGAATGAGGTAACCCCTGAAGACATCAGCCGAGTAATCTCAAAATACTTCAGCAAGAACATGCAGACTGTTGGGCACTTAATGAGAGAGGAGGCAGAAAGCGTTACTGCGCAGAATGGTCAGCCCGAACCTGAAAAGCTTCAGGGACGATTTAATGCCGGCAGTTTGAATGAGATAAGACCCGGTAACTGGCCTTTTGGCGGACCGATAGCTGAATTCTATCTCAATTCTATAACGAAAAAGCCGGCATCTGCAGTTGAAACTACTGTTAATGAACAAAAGCGTTTGTCCGAGGATGGAAATGAAGGTAATGGAGAGTCGACGGATTTTTCCGATCTAAGTGCTACAGAAATTATGCCAATCGCTGAACAGCCCTGGTATAGTCCGCCGTGGATGGCTGTCCGTCGTCCATCATCATTCAATGAACCCATGCCGGTAGATCATTTCAGTAAATTGGAATTCGACTCGGTTGAGTTTACTCCGCCATCCCCGGAGGATTATCGTGTATCTCTTGACAACGGACTGCAAGTATTTGTTGCTGACTCTGACCTGCTGCCGGTGGTTCAGGTTTCAGTCTTAGTGCGAACACCGGAATCTGCTGAGCCGGCTGGAAAACAGGGGCTGGCACGATTAACGGCCCAGCTGTTACGTGCAGGAGCAGATGAGAAGCTGACAGACAGACTCAATAATCTTGGGGCAAGTTTACAAATTCAATCGGAACCTAATTTGACGAAGATCACCAGTGTAGCTCCGTCTGAATCGGGTGCGGAAGTTATTGAAGCATTGGGATCTCTTTTGTCTTCTCCTGACTTCATAGAAGTATTTGATTCTGAGAAAAATCGTGAGGCTATTCGTGCTGACAGAAATGCTGATGATGCAGCTACAAAAGTTCGTAACCTATTTATGCAGGAACTCTATGGAGAGTCGCATCCATTTGGCAGAAAAGTTACCTCAGAAACAGTAAATGCTATTACGCTTGAGGATGTGGAACAGTGGTATCAAAAGTACTTTTATGGAGACAATATAACTATAGCTGTTTCCGGTGATGTAAAGAGAGAGGATGTAGAATCTGCAATAGGCGTATCAGGATTTTCTGACTTTCCGCCTGAACAGCAGGGGGACTCGTTTGTTGCTGAGTTTCAGGAAATGCCGGAGCTGGATGGGCATCAAATAGTTATCGAAGACATGGATATTCGCCAGGGTTTAGTTATGATTGGCCACAAAGGTATTGAAGGATTGCCCGAAGATCACGCTGCACTGGAAGTAATGCATCATATCCTTGCCGGAGGTGGTTTTATATCACGAATGATGGAGCTCCTGAGAACGCAGACCGGAATTACATCGGCACTATATGGTGAGGTGGAACCGGGGTTAGGTGCTCCTAATCCATATTTGTGGCGGTTTGGAGGAAACCCGGATACGATACTTGAAGGTGTGAGGCTGGCGCTTCAGCAAATACGCGTGATGAAAGAGGTGGGGGTAACAGAACAGGAATTCAGAGCCGCCCGCACGGCATACCTGGATGGACTTATACCGGCCTCCTACGATACACCACAGAAAATTGCTGAGCGTCTTACTCACCACGAATTGCTGGGAATTTTTGCATATCAGTCTCCACAGTATCTGAATTATTATGCCGGTTCCGAGACTGAGCTGGAAGCACTCAAAAATCTGACATGGGAGGATGTAAACCGGGCGGCTGAAAAATATCTGGACCCAGAGAATATGATTATTGTGATTGGCGGTCCCAAAGATCAAATTATGCAACCGGTAGACACTGACGTGGAAGAGTTTCTGGAATTATAGCTTGCTCTATATCCAGACTTGCTAAGAAGAGGCAAATGAACTTAAAATTCAGACGATAGTAAAACGGTCAATCCTTTTGGGGTTTGAGCATCAACCTTTTTAACCGACACTTTTTGGTTAAAGCAGGTCTCTGTGTACGTCTGTCCGACTTAAATGTCATCTTTATATTTTCCGTGCTAACATCAAAAAAATTGGAAATTGCTTTGTATCTCCCTGTTCATTCACCTCTTTTTCCATAGTATAGGCTGTTGAAAAGTTGATGTTTGTAAAGCCTGCATTTTTGGCTACGCTTGCGAGCTCTTTTTGGTCAAATCCTTTATGAACATCGTCAACATCGTGGCCGTGAAAGGATCCATCTTCCTTGTCGAGGTCGGCGATGCATAGATAGCCGCCGGGATTTAATAACTCATAAAATTGTTTGAGGATGAATCGAGTATCGGGGATGTGGTGGAGAGTCATCGATGTATAAACCAGATCAAATTTCTCACCGGGCAGCGGATCGTGGGTGAGATCCAGCCGGATGGGTTTCATATTATGGATAGACTTCTCTTTGATTTTTTCGCGCAGTACGTCGAGCATTCCGATTGAATTATCCGCTAATGTAATGGGGCCTATTTTATCACGGAGTTCAAAGCTGAGTTGTCCGGTTCCGCAGCCGTAATCAAAAGCAGATAGATCCGTTGAAAGAGGGACATGAGAACGGATCGCATTGGCTATGGCTCTTGCACGCTCCTGACTTTCCGGAGTGTCCCAGTCTTTGGCTTCATCATCAAATCGTGACATAGATGTTTTGTTGTAAGTTATGGGTTGAGTGTGTGTTTGAAATCATGCTTTGAAACTTAATGGTTCCTGCCTCTAACTTATCATGTTGTTGTTTCCGGCGTTCTCTGAAACGTTCTGATAACCTGTCCGATCACAAATGGAACCAGACTCATTCCAAGCAGAAGTAACCAACCGGACCGTCCGGGATCACGAGTTTTAAGAACATCGGATAAACCGGGCAGGTATACAGCCGCAAGCAGCAGAACAATACATAGCAGAATTGATCCGGCCACGTAGCGATTCATTATAATCTCATTTGAAAAAAACCGGGTGCCGGGACTTCGGAGATTGAAAACAAACCAAAGTTTTCCGAAGGCAAGGGTTAGAAATGAAATGGTTACGGCTTGTTCCTGTTCAAAGCCCAGCTGATAAACTGCCAGTGCAAGGGCTATAAGTACAGATGCAGATATGATGATCGACCACCCAGCGATTGCAAGCCAGTGTCTATCCGTCAGAACCGGTTCATTCTTCTGATGAGGGCTTTGATTCATAATCCCCGGTTCTCCTTTGCCCATTCCCAGGGCAAGCGCAGGGAAAACGTCCGTGATCACATTCAGGTAGAGAATCTGCAGGGGCAGCAGTGGAAGCGGGAAAAACAGAAACCCGCCGATGATTGTGGCAATGGTCACCACAAGAACTTCAGCCACATTGGTACACATTATAAACATGACCGACTTACGTATATTTTCAAAAATAATCCGCCCGTATTTTACAGCAGACACAATGGTTTTGAAGGCATCGTCCAGAAGAACCATATCTGAAATCTGGCGTGCAGCATCCGTCCCGCGTTTCCCCATGGCTACACCAATGTCTGCTTTTTTCAGTGCAGGTGTGTCATTAATTCCGTCACCGGTCATGGCCACAACATTGCCCTCCTTTTGCATCATATTAATCAGATGCATTTTTTGAGTCGGATTCACTCGTGCAAAAATGTTTGTGCCGATCATCTCCTCGCGTTCCGGATCAGACATTTTATCCGGATCCTTTAAGTTTCTGCCGTGTACAACTGTAGGACTTTCCTCTTCCGTAATTCCCGTTTCCTTGGCTATGGCTGATGCAGTCGGGGCCTGATCACCGGTAACCATAATGACCCGAATTCCGGCGGACTGACATTCACTGATTGCCGGGCCGACATCGTCCCTTGCCGGATCGAGCAGACCGATCAGGCCCAGAAATCGCAACTCTTTGTAAGGTTCTTCCTCCTTACTGTTCACTCTTTTGTCGGCCACGGCCAGAAGCCGTAATCCGTTCTCTGCAAGTTTCTCCGACTGTTTCAGCCACTTTTTCTTGTCCTCTTCAGTCAGTGGTGTATCCGAACCGGAATCCGTCCCGATTATCGTTGAACAGACATCAAGCAGTTTTTCAGGAGCTCCCTTTACTGCCACCTCAATATCACCTTTACCTTGGTGATAGGTCGCCATCATCATGGTATCAGAATCGAAGGCCTCCTCTCTGATTTCCTTTTTCTCTTCAACTAATTTTTCACGGTCTATATTCATCAATAACCCGGCCCTCAGAAGTGCAACTTCGGTTGGATCTCCCTGCTCTTCCTCGGGGATAAGATCGTCGTCTTCATCCAATACAGATGCGTTATTACACAAGACTCCAACCTCAAGGATTCGTCTTAAAATTTCATCTTCCCGGTTTTCTTTACCCTCACCGTTTTCCTCATTTTCTAAATTGAATTCACCTGAGGGAGCGGCAATGGTATGAATGCTCATATGGTTTTCTGTAAGTGTGCCCGTTTTATCAGTAAAGATGATGCTTGTTGCGCCCAGTGTTTCCACGGCCTGAAGTTTGTTGATCAGGGCATTCTTTTTGGCAAGCAGGTGCATACCGCGGGCAAGAGCAATGGTCGTTACGATGGGCAATCCTTCCGGTATTGCCGCAATTCCAAGGGCAATTGCGGTCTCAATCATAACCCGGGGATCCTGCCCTACGATAAACCCTGCAACTGCAATTAAAACCGCGATACTGATGGTGATCCACGCGAGTTTTTTACCGAGGTTATCCAGCTTTTTTTGAAGGGGCGTAGCTTCCTTTTCTGCACTTTCTGCCAGCTCTGAGATTCTGCCGAGTTCAGTATTCATTCCGGTCCCGGTCACAACCCCAAGGCCGGATCCATCTGTAACAACGGTTCCTTTAAATGCTATACAGGTCTGTTCTGCAAGAACACTGTCGGCTTCAACTTTTTCCGTCTTTTTTTGAACCGGTACGGATTCCCCGGTGAGAGCGGATTCATTGATTTGCAGGTTATTGGATTCAATAATCCGGATATCTGCCGGTACAAGGTCACCGCTTTCGAGGATGATAATGTCGCCCGGGACAAGTGTTTCGGTGTCGGTTTCCTCCTCTGTTCCATTCCTCCGAACCCGTATTTTATCTTTATGAATATGGCGGAGAGCTTCCATGGAACGCGTTGCCTTCAGCTCTGTAAAAAAACCGATAAGCGTGTTGACCAGCAAAACAGCCGAAACTGCAATTCCTTCCGCAAGATGCTGAAAAGCAAAGGCAAGGATAGCCGCGATGAGCAGAACCAGAATGACGATACTTTTAAACTGATCGATCAGGATTTTTAAATTGCTGCGTGTGGTTGCTTTGCGCAGCCGATTGGGGCCATATTTCTGTTTTCTCTTGCGATATGTCTGTTTGGAAAGACCTCTATTGGAATCACTCTCAAGGCTTTCCAGGGTCTCTTCAACTGACTTGTGATGATAGTCTTGATTCTGAATCCTGTTCATTCGGTTGTTTGTGAGAATAAACTTGATGGCACGATTATTACCCGCCTGTAACAGTAAACTACTACAGAATGATCAAGGAATACAACCAAAAGATTACCGAAAATATTTATCCGGTATCATTGAACTTGGTTAAAGAGGGTTGTGCAGAACCTGAGCTGTCATTCTGAACGCAGTGAAGAATCTTGTTTTAAAACCGATACATACATAAAAGATTCTTCCCCCAAAGTGTCGGGGTCAGAATGACAAATTCTAAAGGTTCTGCAAAGCCCTCTTAAGATCTGTTTGACAGGTTGGATATCAGTCAGCTGAAGGATCCGGGAAAATATTGGTTACTCTTTCAGAAACTGAAATGTATCTACCATTTCGAATTTGGGATCGCCTCTCATGAAATCTCTGAAAAAAGCGGTGTGACTCGCACCCATCAGGATGAAAACCCGGTCGTCACTATTCAGATCAAGACGATTCAAATTCGAGTACATTCTCAGGTTTCGCTGATAGTATTTGGCCGCTTCATCTGCTCCCTCAAATCCGTCTGTTGTACCGGCATGGCTTAGCATGTCTGCATTCACCGTAATCAGAAAGTTCAGGAATTCGTCTTTGTTCATCAGTTCGAGCTTTTTCTGCAGACTAAGGGTGTCTCTGTTCACATCAATAGATGGATGGAAACTGAGAGGGTCTTCGTAATATCGATTGTACCATTCCGGATCAACTTGGTTATCAATTTGTTGGCCGATGCGGTAATTATATCCCATTTTATGATCGATACCGTAGATTCGATCCGCCCCGCTCAGTCGGCCGAGCTCATACGCCAGTAGTTCAACTTCAGAGGGATTTTCGAAGGTCATATCCGGATTATCTCTGTACTGCTGATACTCTTCTTGAATGGATTCGTTTTGCGTGGGCTCCTGCTCCACAATGATTACAGTAGGATCAAAATCAGCCAGTTTTTCAGCAATTGTATGAACCCGCTGTTGATTCTTACGGTCGTTTTCATCGAACTCCGTTTTATTGGCATCGGTGGTAAAACCCATGTGGAAAGTTCCAAAATTGAGCACCTCAATCTTGTCAGATCCCTGTTGATCGATAGGTTCTTTTTGATTTGAAGTGTCCGGATTGTAGGGGTAGAATGAAAATAGGATAACTGTTCCGAGTAGAAATGAAACTAACTTTAGATACTTCATATCGAGTGTATGTTTTTAATGAACAATTTCAATGAATATTGAGAATTCAGATTAGACGATTTTCTCAAATTGATCTGTTCCATACATTAACCTACGAGAATTAGGATCAATCGTTACATTCATTATTATGGGCAGTGAATTGGGGAGAAAACGATAAAATTGAGAGACAGGGGGCAGAGATCTCGGCGTTAACATTAAACTACTATACAAAATGCCACATTAAGATCACCATTCTATAATGGGACAATTTAAAAAAAAAAACACTTTTCTACGGTGACGGAAGCATAAACGGGGAATCAAGAAGTACATTGTGATTAAGGTTTTTGTTAGCCATATTTCTAATGCAATTGGAGACAATTTTCAATAACTCACTTTGGCTGGTTTTAAACAACGGATTAATAACACTATTAAGAGATTTGTATGCGTATAAAATATCACTGCCTATTTATAATCCTTCTCTTGTTGATCACTATACCGTTGAGCGTGTATGCACAGGACCAATCCCAAACAGAGACGACTGAGCAGGAAGATACTGCGGTTCCTGAACGCGTAGATGTTGCACCGGCAGCAGATGACTCCCAAATCCGCGATCGGCTTACCGGGATTTTAACTGCAACCGGGTGGTTCGAGAATCCACAGGTAGAGGTGAACGACGGCGTGGTTTTTTTCAGCGGGTCAACAAAAACCGACGATCATAAAAAATGGGCAGGAGACCTGGCCCGGAATACACAGGATGTAACCGCAGTAGTAAACAGAATTGAGGTTCTGGATCCGGATATTTGGGATTATCAGCCCGCCTATACCGGATTGCAGGAGTTATGGCGAAATATTATGAGTGCCATACCCTTTCTGATCTTCGGAATAGTGGTACTGGTTATTTTCTGGGGAATATCCGCACTGGTAGCAAAAGGTGCCCGAGCCTATTTAACTAATCGCGATATGAACGAGCTATTGCAGGATATTTCGGCAAAGGGTATCGCCATTTTTGTGTTTTTGCTGGGGATATACATCGTTTTTCATGTAGCGGATTTGACCAATGTAGCGCTCACCATATTGGGAGGTACGGGATTGCTGGGTATTGTTTTGGGGATCGCATTCCGGGATATCACAGAAAACTTCCTTGCCAGTATTTTCCTGAGCGTGCAAAACCCGTTTCACGCGGGTGATCATGTAGATATCAACGGGAACACAGGATTTGTGCAGCGGTTGACCATTCGGGCTACGTTATTAATGACGCTGGATGGCAACCATCTTCAAATTCCAAATTCTTTGGTCTACAAAAGCAGCATTCTCAATTATACAAGTAATCCAAAACAGCGATTTAGTTTTGTAATTGGCATTGGGTACGATGCCAGTGTTACATCCGCACAGGATCTGGCCACGAAAATATTTGAGGAGCATCCGGCCGTTTTGACGGAACCTGAGCCCCTGGTTTTAGTGGATAAACTGGCCTCCTCTACGATAAATCTGATGTTCTATGTTTGGGTGGACGGAAGTAAACATAATGTACTTAAGGTGAAATCATCCGTTCTGAGACAGATTAAAACAGCTTACATGGCAGCGGGTATTTCAATGCCTGATGATGCAAGAGAGCGAGTCTATCTGGATGGGGTAACGCTGCATCCTAAAAAAGGTACGGCAACGTCTGATCAGAAAAAACCTGAGAGTACACCTATTGCAGAGGATTCACAATTAATTACGAAGGCCGAGGGTCAGCTGGAAAGCAACGATGAGGAAATTCTGGAGCAGGCACGGACAGCAAGATCACCGGAAGAGGGAGAGGATTTGTTGAAGCCGAATAAGTCAGGTGAAACCATGTAATTTTCTGAATCAGAAATAAACACTTCGTTAGCAAAATAAATCACAAGAGGTAACTGACAGTCTTTTCCACCCGCTGACGCATAGCCCACTTCAAAGCATTTAGTGTGAATTACCTGCGACAGGAGAGTTGTTGGGGATTTTACGATTTTGATTCAGTGATACATGTAACTCTTACATATCCTGTTGTAACACTAGTCGTTATGGGTAGCTCTACCTTGTCGGTGTGTTAATAATTTCACAAACCCCAATAAGTGAGTAACCCAGATTTTATGAAAGTAATTAAATTTTTTAATGCCTCAATGATGCCCGCACTTTTTCTAGCCGTATTGATGGTTGGATGCGACAACAGTACAGATGCAGATATTGATCCCGATGCCCCTGAAGTATTTTCTACTATTCCGATGAATAATCAAGAAGATGTAGAGCGCAACATGGTTTTAGAAATTGTCTTTGATGAGGCCATGGATGCAGCGACGATGAACAATTCAACAATCACTCTACAACAGGGATCTACAACGATTAACGGTAGTGTTGACTATTCGGGTACCACAGCTACGTTTACTCCAGAAAATGTTTTTGCCGCCCAAACTGATTACACAGCAACCATATCAACCGGCGCTAAAAGCTCTTCAGGTGTTGCACTTTCGAATGACTATGAGTGGAGTTTCACGACAGGAGGAAACAGTGAACAGTTGGAAGCTGTAGAGCTCGGAACAGCCGGGAACTACGTGGTTCTTGCAGAATCGGCTATAACTAACAACCCGACTTCAGCTTTTACCGGTGATTTGGGAATAAGCCCAATGGCCGAAAGTTTTATGACAGGTTTTTCTCAGACAGCAGAAACCGGGTATTCTACATCTGACCAGGTAACCGGAAGGATCTACGCAGCGGATATGGTTGATCCTACACCGTCAAACTTAACAACAGCTGTTGAGAATATGGCTACTGCATATGATGACGCCGCAGGACGAACAGCTCCCGACTTTGTTGAATTGTACACCGGCGAAATTGGCGGAAAAACACTTACTCCCGGTCTCTACAAATGGAGCAATACCGTTCTGATTACGGATGATGTTACATTTTCAGGTGATGAAAACGCTGTCTGGATTTTACAGATCGCCGAAAATGTAACAATGAGCTCCGATGTTAGCATTACTCTAACCGGTGGGGCACAAGCCCAAAACATCTTTTGGCAGGTAGCCGGTGAAGCAACGATTGGCACAACCTCACATTTTGAGGGAATCATTCTTTCAATGACCGGTATCACACTGAATACAGGTGCATCACTGAATGGCCGAATTTTAGCTCAAACAGCTGCGATTTTTGATGCCAACACCGTCGTAGCGCCACAATAATCAAGAAAGATATAGATGTATAGAGAGATGCATTTATAATTTGAAGTATCCCAAGCAGTTCTGTTGATAGCAGAACTGCTTTTTTTTGGCTGAATTATAATAACAGTACTTTTTAAAAAATATCGGCAAAAACTATTTTTGATTGATCGCACCTTATCCCGTCCGGTGCAGTATGCTCATAACTGTCGTTTAGGTATGTTTCTACCGCAATAAAACCTTCCATCGTCGCTGACGATGCCGATAAAATGACTGTGCAAACAGCCAAATAGCCGGCGTGAGCCAACCGGCCTTGATTTTGATTTCATCTGTATACAGTAATCGTCCGGGCGCAACTTGCCGAAAGCGAATGGTATGGTTCCAGACTTTGGCAAGACGCCCGCTCTCTTTACTGACGATTGTATTCGTTTCTTTATCGCTTTCTACAAGCGTAATCGTATGCCTTCCCAATGGGATAAACTTAAGAAAGTAGAGTTTGAGCGGATAGGGAGTGCCTGTTTGCCATTCACCCGAAAGATCATCCTCATTTTCCGGAACAAAACTCAGGATCGGTGACGCTACATACTGCAAGGATGCCGGCTCAATGATCTTCTGCCAGAGTTCTGCTTCCGAGCAGGGGAGATGTGTAGATATTCGGGCAATCATGTTTTTGTATTCGGTATGAATTCTTTTACTCGTTTGTTCAGCCAGCTTCGAAATTCCGGTGTAGTGGGTGGTGAATGGTTGCTGCTCTTTAAAAATTCGGTTTCAACGTTTGGAATCTGATTTTTTACGCGGATTATAATCTCATTTCCGGGAAATGAAATGTCATTTTCTGCACCAATGACTAAACATGGCATGGTCAAGTTTTGTAACTCCTCATCCGACGCAAGTGGAGGGATCTTGATGTTGGGTATAAAATCAAGAAATGCATCCCCGAGGTAGTTCGCCCAGTCTTCATCCCATGTAGTGATGAGATTTTTAACCAGTCTCCGAAGGTTTTTCTCACCTGGCCGCATTTTGTACATCATCATCGGTAAAGCCATTTTTGAAAAGCCTTTTATCAAAGATCCCCGGACAATTCCGGCCGGTACAATCAGAGTTAGCGACAGTACTCTTTCGGGATATTCAGATGCAAATTGGCGGGCAACAAAACCACCCAGACTCACGCCTAATAAATTGGACTCCTGCAAATTCAGGCCGTCCAGAATTTCTTTAAGCCATTCAGAGTGGGAGTGATCTTTGTAGGATAGGTGAATGGGTAAACCTTTTACAGACTGGCCCGGCAGATCAGGTGCTATGATGTAGAATTGATCAGATAGCAGAGCCAGTTCGGATATGATATGGGCAGAACTCGTTAACATGGTGTGCAGGCAGACGAGAGGTGTTTTGGAATGGTCTCCGATCGTGAGAACGTGGTTCTTGCCGTAAGTAGTAGAGACCTCTTCGACGTTCGATGGAACATTTACCCGATCAAGAAATTGTTGATACCACTCATTCATCCTCTCCCGGGCAGAGTCACTTTTAAAGATCCTGGTATTCACAGGAAATCCGGATTTGGTTACTTATTAGATGATGGTGAACAGGTTGTCGGTTAATCGGATTCCGTTCACCCATTCAATGTTATCACCAAAAATTTACAGATCGAAAAAATGATGACTTAACCGTTATAATTGGGTTAATTATTTCCATCGCCGTTAAACATCACTCCGAAATAACGTCCGAAGAGTTTGATTTCAAGTGATTAAAGAAGCCGGGGATAACTTCTAAGGGATAGCTTGAGTTGGTATTAATCAGAATGCTTATTCCTAAACCATCTTCAGGAGCAAAAGCGATCTCGCTGCGGTATCCGTTTACATACCCTCCGTGGTACACGATCTTTTGTCCATGATTTTCAAGTACTCTCCATCCCATTCCATAAGACGAACCATTCACCCCATCCCAATATCTGCTGAATCGCCGGTTATTTATGCTGGCTAACGGATTATAAATTTCTTCAAGCGTTTCCCTCGAAATAACGTCAGGATAGTTTCCTGTTAACAGAAGCAGCCACTTTCCCATATCTGATGCAGAAGCATTAATGCCCCCGGAAGAAACCGTGTTGTAGTATTTTGTAGTTATTGGAACAGGAACGCGTCCCCGCGAGCGGGAGTAGTAGATATGAGGCAAAGCTTTATTCTCAGAGTACTGAATGCTGTCGTAAGCTGCCGAAGCATGATCCATTGCCAAAGGTGTAAACAGCTTTTCATCTAAAAGTGTGTTAAAGTCTGTATCGGTTTGAACTTCCAGTACTTTTTCTATGGTTGAATATGCTGCATTTTGGTAGGCAATTTGCTCACCTTCTTTTGCAATCAAGGGAACCTGTGAAAATCGGGGGATAATACGATCCAGAGAAAGTCCGTCTTCCACCAAATTCGTATAGGCATGGCGTGGCAGTCCTGACGTATGAGATAGTAGATGCCTCACCTGAACCCGACCGGTTTGGGCCGGATCATTCAGCTTAAACTCCTTCACATAGCGGGATACGGGACCATCCCAGCTTACCACTCCCTCTTCGACCAATACGCCCGTCAGAACCGATGCAAAACCTTTAGATACACTTCCCAACCGGAATACGGTATGTTCATCTACTTCTTCAGTTTTCCCCGTCTCTTTTACGCCAAACCCTTTTTGATAGACAACCCGTCCATCCTTTACGATGGAAACCGCTGCACCCGGAATTCGTTTGTTGTTTAGTCCTTCTTCAAAATTCTGTTCAAATTCATCCAGGTAAAGGGCCAAAGTCTCATCCATTACCCACTCTTCGGGTTCAGGATCGACTTTTACTTCGTCGGGCTCCGAAATGATATCGGTAAAAGCCAGGTATGATCCAAAAACAACGACCAGTAAAAGGATTGCAGAGATAATTCGGGTCACAGGCTTTCCATGTGTGGCAAATAGATGCCGTTCGGGTTTCTGATAAAATTCATATCCAAGAATACATAAAAACTGAATTCAATAGGGAAAAGTATTTGATTCTATTTTGATTGAATGTACCTAAATAATGTGAAATAGTTTTGAATAGAACTTTTCATTAAAATCAGATCGAAAATAAGTTTTAAACAGTCTTGTGAATGTAGAAAAGGCCTGATTTTTTTGAATATAGTTCAAACTCTGATACGATTCGGAAGGACTATACAATTGAATTGTTAAACTGCCATTGAGTTAAGACAGCACACTAACGGTCTGGCGGCTAAACGGCGAGGCGACAATTTACCCAAACTCCTGAGCCAATACGAGTCCGCACGAACCGCTGGTTATGTGTACGGTTTATACCCAGGGATTTATCACATCAACTCCTGAACCTTCCATGTCTTTAGTATTTCTTGTAACAACAGAAAGGTCATGAACCATGGCTGTAGCAGCAATAAGTGAATCAATTGCTGGAAGTGGGTATCCATTTTTTTCCGCTGTAGCCAATATTTCTCCCCATTTATTTACTTCTTCAATAGTAATATTGAGGACACGGTTATTGAAACGCTGGTTTAAATCCTCTTTTATCCATCGATTTAGCTCTTTCTTCTTTCTCGAGTCGGGTAATTTTTCAATTCCTTTTCTCAATTCGCCAAACGTAATGACACTTAAATACATGGAGAGTTCATCCTGATCGGCGAACCACTTCACAACATTTTGATTTGGTTCCTTTTTAACCAATTCTGAAATACAGCAGGTATCAATCAAATAGCTCATAGTTCAACACTACGGGCTGGGGATTTATCTCGCTTTAGGTCAATCTCAACCTTTGAAAGAGGAGATTTTCGAAAAAACTCAATCAAAGACGTCTTCGGTTGTTCTAATTTTCGATAGTCTTCAGCCGAAAGCACCACTACGCTGTCCTTTCCATGTTTTGTCACAGTTTGGGGTCCCTCTTCCGATGCCTTGCGAACGACTTCGCTAAATCGGTTTTTAGCTTCCTGTAATTGCCATTTTTTAGATTTTGTGATCATAAATACCTCCATTTTCATCTAGTCTGTCTAGAACATACATATTTATAACAGATAATAGAAGTGAAAATTGCTTATGGCAAGAATGAGGTTACCGACACCTAACCGGTTTTGCCATTGACAGCTATTAAAGTGATAAAAAGCAAGATATACCGCAACTCTGAAAATTTTCATAACCAACTATTAGCGGCAAAATCCGGGTGAAACGCTGGTTATGGCTGCGAACAGCCCCTTTCAGGACTCCTTTGCCTTTTCAAGCACCCGTTCAATCAACTCTTTCGAAATCCGAAAGTTCGTTTTCTGGATTTTAGCAATGACCGGTTTAACAGCTTTCAAATGACCCTTGTTTTTTGCTGTAATTAACACACCAAGAGATCCGGTTACCGGGATACCCATTTCTTTCGCTGCTTTTCTCCCCTTGATTTCATCGATGATTAAAAGTGAATCTTCATATTCAGAGGCTAATGCAATACTTGTTGCTTCACCCGCGTCCAGGTAGCCGGATAACCCTTTATGCACATCAGTTTTCAGATCTACAACTTCAATCCAATCCGGAACCGGTTGATTGAACTCTTTTAAAACGATATTTGTGACATGTAACTTGCCGAAAAGCTTTTTGAGAAGATCAAGCTCTCCGATTTTGTAGAATAGAATTAAGCAGCTTGTGTCAGATACTATGACGTTGGGCATTTTTTATATCTTCGTCAAGTTCGTCGGCAGGATAGTTGATCAGAGCCACATTGTACTCAGCAAGCAGCTCCATGAAAGTTTCCTTTGAATAGCCGGCCAGTTCAGCCGCTTGTCCCAGAGTGAGCTTCCCCCTTTCATACAATTTAGAAGCCAATGACATTCTTGCCTCTTTGTCATCAACATCTGCTGTGTTCGGTATGTTTATCGTTAACGACTTCATATTTGAAATGTAATTAATTTTTCTGTTTAACGATAATCAACAGATATTGGTCTTAAAAAGGGG